>JANMGS010000607.1:0-2659 GCA_031374745.1 Ferruginibacter sp.
GAGGTCGCCCAATTGCGGGCGCATCACAAGTTCCTCTGGTACCGCAGCAGCAGAAAGCTTGGTGCATGCTACAATCATTGATGCAATATCGGAAGCTTCCATAATTCTATGGTTACTATTATCAAACCCAGCCCAAGAATCTGTAAAAACTGCACCAGGAAAAACAGTGGTTACTTTTATACCAAATGTCTTTAATTCATGCCGAATGTTTTGACTAAAGCCATTCATAGCGAACTTGCTAATACTATAACTACCACCACCCTCGTATGCTTGTAATGACGCAATGGAACAAATATTAAAAATATGTCCATTGCCTCTCGTCTTCATTTCTGGAGCGAGCTTTCTGGTAATATAATATGCACTGAAGAGATTATTTGATATCATACCTTCCAAATTGCCATCTGCTTCTTCCAAAATATTGCCAGGTTTATAACCGCCAGCATTGTTTATTAGGATATCTGGCACCCCATAACCAATACAAAACTCCCCAAAAGCATCTGCATTTTCTTTGATGGAAATATCTGAAACCATTGTATGAACAGTACAATTTACATATTCATTCTTTAACGCTCTAGCTGTATTTTCCAACGTAGTTTTATTTCTTGCACACAAAAAAAGGGTATTTCCTTCCGATGCAAATTTTTCTGCAATGGCCTTCCCAATTCCTCTTGCTGCTCCCGTAATTACAATATTCATTTTTATAATTTTTTTATTGGCTAACTTTATATATTCGTAAAGTTATAACAACGTTTTTCAAAATAATTACTTTTATACATGCCTTCTTACAAACACATTTTTTTTGACTTAGATCATACTATTTGGGATTTTGATACGAATGCAAAAGCAACACTCACTGATTTGTATGCCCAAGGGCTTGAAGAAAAAACAAAAGCTCCATTCAATGAATTTTATGAGCGTTATATTTTTCACAATGCACATTTGTGGAGCCGCTACGAAAAAGGTTTTATAGGAGTTGAAGAACTAAAATGGAAAAGAATGTGGCGCACCTTACTGGATTTTAAAGTAGCAGATGAAAAACTTTCGAAAGAAATAAGTGTGCAGTTTTTAGAAATTCTACCTACCAAAAAAGCGGTATTTCCTTACACATTTGAAATATTAGACTACCTCACCAAAAAAAAATACAGCCTACATCTTATAACCAATGGATTTGTACTTACTCAAACGATGAAGTTACAAAATAGTGGGCTTGACAAATATTTTGTAGAAATGATAACATCGGAAGCTAGCAATAGTTTAAAACCTAAAAAGGAAATATTTGAATATGCATTGGAAAAAACAAATGCTACTCTATCGGAATGCATTATGATAGGCGATAACCAAGATGCTGATATTGCCGGTGCACTAAACGCTGGCATGGATGCCATTTTTGTAAATCATATAAAAGAGCCTATTAAACTACAGGCTACTTACACTATTACCCATTTAAAAGAATTGGAAGGCATTTTATAAAAACAGGCTGCATCATTTCTGAAGCAGCCTATTTTATTGACTTCTTTTACAAGATTATAAAGCAGCAGTTGCAGCTTTTTCTTTGCAGCATCCGCCTTTTTTTGCTTTCATATCTTTACTACAAGACATTTTAGCTTTTACACATTTTTTCTTGTTCTTTTTTCCACCATCAGCAAATGCTGCACCTGCAACAAACAATGCTGCTGTAGCTAATAAAAATACTTTTTTCATTTTTTATATTTTTTTATTGTTATCAATCGTAAAACAAATGTACTCAACAATTATTATCTAAAATCAATATTATTGTTAATTTATGTTATTGGTATTAAGTAATTAAAAAACAACAACTTACAAAGTGGCTATCACTGTTACACCGCCTTGTACTACTTCGTTTAGTCCCACATTAACCTTAGTTCCTATTGGCAAAAGTAAATCTACCCTGCTACCAAATTTAATAAACCCGTATTCTTCTGTTTGTTTTACCTTATTGCCTACTTCCAAATAATTTACAATACGCCTAGCCACAGCTCCAGCTATTTGCTTTACCAATATTTCTGTTTCTCCATTTTTAATTACCACAGAATGCCTTTCATTTTCTGTAGAGGACTTTGGGTTCCAAGCTACCAAGTATTTTCCTTTATGGTATTGGTTGTAAACGATTTCTCCACTAATCGGATTCCTGTTCACATGCACATTGAGCGGGCTCATAAATACGGATACCTGCAATCTTTTGCCTTTAAAATATTCTTCATCTATGGCTTCTTCTATTACCACTACTTTACCATCGGCTGGAGATATAATTTGTCCATCTTTTATGGTTAGTAAGCGAGCTGGTATTCTAAAAAAAGAAACAATAAAAAGTAAAAAGCCTAATGAAGCAATAAAAAACAATATGCAAAGCCATGGCAAAGATGCTGCAAATAACCAGCGCATCAGCATATTAAGGGCAATAAAAATAATGGTTGCAATGGCGATAGATTTGTATCCTTCTCTATGTATTGTCATGGGTGTGGGTATTTTTTGGAACGGCGAAGTTACAGTTTTATAGAACGAAAAGTTGCACATACAACCATACAAATGGTACAGCAATAAGTAAAGAATCGAACCTATCTAAAAAACCACCGTGGCCTGGCATAAAAGAACCACTGTCTTTCACGCCTGCAGTACGTTTTATTTTACTTTCCAATAA
>JANMGS010000620.1:0-1513 GCA_031374745.1 Ferruginibacter sp.
CAACAATCAATCCACGCTGTCCTTTACCAATCGGTGTGAACATTTCGACAATACGATTGCCAAAATCACGGCCGGTCGGGCTGGTGAGCAGGGTAAATTTTTTGGTGGGGAACAGTGGTGTGAGATAATCAAAAGGAACACGATCCCGCACGTCATTCGGGTCAAGACCATTAATTTTATTCACACGGAGCAGCGCAAAATATTTTTCGCCCTCTTTTGGCGGACGAACACTTCCGTAAACCGTATCGCCTGTTTTTAATCCGAATAATTTTATCTGGCTTGGAGAAACATAAATATCATCAGGAGAAGATAAATAATTGTAATCGCTGCTTCTTAAAAAACCATATCCATCGGGCATCATTTCCAACACGCCTTCTCCTTGTATAATACCATCAAATTCTATATTGAAAACGGGCTGTTCTTTTTGTTTTATTACCGGGCGGGGTTGAAACTGTGGCACCACTTCTTCATTCTCCTCTTCTGGTTGTTGCACATCTTCTTCCTGCAGCATTTGGGCTATGGCTGCTGGCACAGTCGATTGTTCGGCTGTAATTGGTTGCAATTCTTCTTCCTCGTCTTGGTCGCCCATTGGTTGGGTTTCTACAACTGTTTTCTTTGGATGCTTTTTTTCTACCACCAACGGTTTTTTTGCTTTAAGCACGGGTGGCTTCTTTGTAAGTACCACTTCAGATTTTACTTCTTCTGTTGCATCTACTTCTTGCACGGCCGCTTTTGCAGCAGCTACTGGGGTATCCACTTTTGCTATGCGTTTTCTTTTTGGCTTTTCGGCGTCGGTCATTTTTTCGGTGCTCATACTAGCTTGTTTATCAAGTATGACCTGTATAAGGTCTTGTTTATCAAGTTTTTTTGAATGGGTTATATTCATTTGTTCTGCAATGTCGTGCAGTTCGGGAACGAGTAAGTCGTTCAGTTGTGATATGTCGTACATAAATTGTTCAGAAATGCGTTTTCAAAAATGCGCTCTAGTTCTGTTGAAAATTGAAGTTGAAAATTTGTTCTTTGATTGGAAGGTTTTTACGCAGAAGCAATCTACCTGTGGTAAAAAATAAACCTTATCTGATGCAATATTACGGATATTTATGCTAAACAAACAAAAAAAATGAATTGTTTTCTAATTATTTATTTAAGCGTTAAAAGCCCTTTAATAGATTTTACTTAGATTATTACCTAATTCATAATCGTACATTATAAATTATGAATTAAAATACGCATACAAAAAATATACATGAGCACCTTGGTCCCTTCCCACAAACAGATTTTAATATTGAATAGCTATCCGCTATTGAGTGCAGGGAATATAAAATTGTAGAAAATTAAATTTAAACTGTATAAAAATTCATTCTTCATTTAAAGAATTTACCCCTACAAATTTACCCATATTATCTATAATCTATTTGTGTAATAGTTAAAAGATCATATACAAAACAGCTTTTCTGTGAATTTGTGGCAAAAAATATTGTCACAGATTCACAGAAAAAAAACAGAAATATCA
>JANMGS010000629.1:0-4468 GCA_031374745.1 Ferruginibacter sp.
AAATCGATTGCTTATTGGGACAGTGCCAGAGCAGTACCATTGGAAAAAGAAGAAGAGCTGGATTATAAAAAGAAGGACAGTACTTTTAAAGCCACTAAGGATTCGATGCTGAGTAAAAAATACCTTGATTCTGTAAACAAAAGCCAACGGAAAATAAAGCCGCAAGATTTAATTAGCCGAGGAATTTTTAGGTTTCACAATACACAAACACATAGCTATTCGTGGCGTATAGAGCCTTTGATAAGTTTGCTTAATCCAAACATTGAGTACAACCCTGCTGAAGGGGTAGCGGTTAACTTAAAAGGAGCATATAGTAAATTTAAAAGAAAAAGCCGTACTGGTTTTTCCATTTTTCCTGTGATAAGGTATGGCTTTGGCAATGGGCACCTCAATCCGTCGGTTACATTTGTAATGAATACCAGGGAGCAAGACAGTGTAACCACAAAATTAAAAAGATACTCTCTTGCCATTAGCGGTGGTAAAAGAGTTACACAGTTTAACAAGGAAAGTACGTTTACTCCGCTTAACAATAGCATCAGTACTTTGTTTTATGGTAAAAATTATATGAAAACCTATGAAAATTATTATGGCAGTATATCGTATAATAAAAGATATGAAAATGGATTGCAATTAAATGTTAGTGCTTTGTATGAAGACAGAATTCCATTGGAAAACACAACCGATTTTACTTTTAGAAAAGAGGATAAATGGAGTAAAAATATAACGCCCAATTATCCAGTTGAAAAACTAACCCAGCAATTCACAGCACACCAAGCAGCTATAATAGGACTTTCGTTAAGCTTCAAACCCGGACAGCGTTACATACAATTTCCTAATTTTAAAATGGGGGTAGGGTCTAAATATCCAACCATTACGTTTAATTATACAAAGGGTATAGACAAGGTTTTTGGCAGTGATGTAAATTTTGACAAATGGCGTCTAACTGTTTTTGATGAAACCAATTTAAAACTAGCGGGAACGTTTAAATATAAATTTGGCGTTGGTGGATTTATCAATGATAAGAAAGTTTTCATTCAAGACAACCAACATTTTAATGGAAACCAAGTTTTAGGTGCTACCACATATGTAAATAGTTTTCAACTTGCTCCCTATTATGCGTACAGCAATACAGAAGCATTTTATGCCATTGGTCATGTAGAACATCATTTCAATGGTTTGCTTACCAATAAAATCCCATTGTTTAGAAAACTAAATTGGAACTTGGTGGCCGGTAGTAATGCATTTTTTGTGAACAAGGATAATAATTATATTGAGGTATTTGGTGGCTTGGAAAATATTTTTAAAATATTTAGGCTCGATTTTGTGGTGGGGTACGACAAGAGCAATAATGTAACCACAGGCTTTAGAATTGGCGGTGGCGGTCTTTTGGGGGGAAGTGTAAGTAGGAGTGGTGGAAATAATGTTTCTATTAGCTTGTAAATTAGTCGCAAGGGTTGTCAACCTTAACTAGTAATTTCAAATTAAATGTACTTTATAAAGGTTGACAACCCTCTTTGTAAGCGTTCTGTTTTATATATTTGCATATCAAAATTTGGTTTGCCCTGCAAGCATCCAATCATTTTTCATGATTTCCCGATTATATCGGGATCAAATTAACCAGTTATGTCAGTATTACACAATCGGCTAAGCCAAGCCGAGCTTAAAAAAATGTTGGTTGCCGAAACAGAGCCTCGCATTACCATTTCATTTTACCGTTATTTTTTTATTGAAAACCCGTCTTTATTCAGAGATGAATTGTATAAAAAACTGAATGCCCTAAAAGTTTTTGGTCGTATTTACGTAGCACACGAAGGTATTAATGCCCAACTAAGTTTTCCAGAAAGCAATGAAACCAAATTTAAAGAAGCCTTAGAAGCTACGGAAGGTTTGCAAGGCTTGCGATTAAATATTGCTTTGCAACAGCAAGCAGCAGAAAACATGCGACCCGCTGCTGGTAAAAGTTTTTGGGTGCTCAAAATTAAGGTAAGGGATAAAATTGTGGCCGATGGTATTACAGATGAATCTTTTGATATGGCCAACAGAGGTAAATATGTAGATGCCTCCACTTTTAATGAACTAAGCAATGATGAAAATACCATTATTGTAGATATGCGCAATCACTACGAATACGAAGTAGGGCGTTTTGAAAATGCGATAGAAATACCGAGCGATACTTTTAGGCAACAACTACCAATGGCTGTAGACATGCTAAAAGAAGCGAAAGACAAAAACATTATCATGTATTGCACAGGTGGTATTAGATGCGAAAAAGCCAGTGCATTTATGTTGCACAATGGTTTTAAAAATGTATATCATTTAGAAGGGGGAATCATTAATTATGCAAACAAAGTAAAAGAAAAAGCCCTACCAAATAAATTTCATGGAAAGAATTTTGTATTTGACGATAGGCTAGGGGAGCGTATTACAGATGAAATAATTGCCAAATGCCACCAATGCGGGGAGGCTGCAGATACACATACCAATTGCCTAAACGATGGTTGTCATTTGCTTTTTATACAATGTGAAAGCTGCAAAGAAAAAATGCAAGGTTGCTGTAGCAAGGAGTGTAAAGAAATTTATGCTTTACCTAAAGAACAACAAAAAGAATTGAGAAAAGGGATAGACAAAGGGAATATGATTTTTAATAAGAGTAGGCAACGGATGCCGAAATTGAAGACGGAGTAAGGAATTTTCATCTATTCAAAATTTGTAGATTAAGATAGTTTTTTGTTTATTTCATTTATAAATACTTATGGGCTCTGTGTGTAATTTTCTTTCAAAACCTGCAATTGGGTATTGGTTATTTTCTAAATAATGTAACTGTAAATTGTTCTCCTTCAATATTATTTTTCAAAATCGTATTTGGTTCATATTTAAAAATTCTTGGTACACCAGATCCTAGACCAGAGTAAGGGAGTATTTCGTAACCAAGCTTTGCTATGAGCGGATTGCGGGCTATTGAATTGCTGTATTTTATTTTTTCTTCTGTTAATGAATTAGGCAATTTGCCCGGGCTAATAATTTCTACTCTATCTTTAAAAACATATATTTTTATAGTAGAATTAAATGCATAATTTCGATGTATTAAAGCATTTGTGATGGCTTCTTCTAAAGCCTTTTCATTTATTTCTAGAATGCCATTGTTGTTAAAACCTTCTCCACCATTTATTTTGTTTAATTGGTTTTTTACAAAATCTAGTCCACGCCTGTATTGAATATCAAGGGTACCTGTAATTTTTTCTTTGGAAATATAATTGTCATCGGCTATATCATTGCCATAAAAACTTACAGCATCTATGCAAAATAATGAACGGTATTGTTGTGGGTTTTTTGAAAAAAATAACAAACCTATTAAAGTTAAGTTATCTCCAACAGCAAGATTTTTATTTTCTAAAAGGCGTTGCAAACTCATTTGGTTTTCTTCCAAGAAAGCTATTACAGATTGCTTTTCTCTTTTTTCAAAATAACTGTAAAATAAACCCTTGTCTAAATCATTTTCTATACTTGTATTTGCTATGGCTAGTTCTTCTGTATGAAAATTATTGTTTTCTTGAAATATTCTCGACAGTTCCTCATTTGATAATATTCTTTTATCTGCACCACTTTTTGTCAAGAATTTACCTGCTTTGGTTTGATATGGCTTTTGCGTGCCTTCTTGTACTTGAATTACAATGATAATTTTTCCATCTACTATTTTGTTTTCAGTAAGTGGGTGTATGGGTAAACTTATATTTTCGCTTGCAGCATTGCTCACAAGGCTATTTATTCTATGTATATCAGATAACTGTAAACCAACAATCTCATTTTTTTTATCTGCAATACCTACCAAAATATAACCACCTTTGGCATTGCTAAAAGCAACCATTTCTTCTGCCAATTGGTTCGCATTATTTACATCTTGTTTAAATTGAAAATAACTATCCTCGCCAAGTTTTAAAACTTCCTGTATTTTTTCAACTGTCAATAACTCATTCATGGTATAAAATTAACCATTTTACAATAACTCTTTACCTTTATCCCATAAATCTGTACCAAGCTTAATAATTCTGTCCCAGTCTATTGAATTGAAAACACCCTGTAACTTGTGTACGCTACCCAGTATTATTTCTTTAGCCGCCAATTTCTCTGCCTCGCTGTTAATGGTTTTTGGGAAATTCTTAAGTCTATCTATTGCTTTTGTAAAAAGGTTTTTTGATTTTTCCGGAGCGGTTTCGTTTGGTATTTCCGTTAGTTCTTGTATTATGCTTACCAATTCTTCGCTTTCTTTTTCTGGAAGATTTTTAGAGGCTTTATCTAACTCATCTAATGCTTCTGTATATCCTATCGCATGTTCATAAAAATTAAATTCGTTGTTGTAGTTTCTGCCTTTGTTATGAAAATCCCTACCCACATTAAAATTGTTAATTATTCTATTGTCGTTTATGATGGTTTGCGCTTCCTTTTTTGTTTCCCATTCTTTTTGAATGCT
>JANMGS010000634.1:0-1886 GCA_031374745.1 Ferruginibacter sp.
CTTTCATCACTAATTTGTTTGAATGAATAATTGAATAACAAGTTCACTTCCCTCTCCTTCTTTTGTTTCTACTTTCAACTCTCCGCCATGTGCTTTTACAATATCATAACTCAAACTCAAGCCTAATCCTGTTCCTTGCCCTGTTGGTTTGGTGGTAAAGAAGGGTTGAAATATTTTATCAAGTATTTTTTGAGGGATGCCACAGTTATCCCGAATGATGGTAACAGGTTGAGACTTTTGTTTCATGCGTTTGATCTCTGTTTGCGAAAAGGGCTGCACAAAAATTTGTAAAGGAAGCAAAAGAAATACAAGTAAATACTTCGTCATTGTAGTAGAGTTTGTCATTTCCTCTAAGCTAAGTATTTGGGGGTAACTGAACAAAAGCAGTTGCAGACCTAACGAAGGAAGGTATTTTTATTTTTGCTATTTGAAATTGAATACATGAGGGATTCAATTTAGTAATAAACTGGTACCTTGTTATTAATAATTGTTATCGGCAATTATTCATGAACAGTAAGATGCTTTCTAATCATTTATATCTATATTTAAAGACAAGTTTTTGTTTTTCATTCCGCCCTATTTAAACAGTTCCATCCATTCTCCTGAAGAACCTGCCCACATTTAAACCCATCTATTGTTATGGTTAAAGACGCACTCCGCATTGCAGAACTGGAAAAGTTATTGGCTGAACGTACGGCTGAATTAATACAGCAGGGTGAAGAATTGTCGGTAATAAACAGTGTACAGGAAGCACTTGTAAAAGAAATGGACATGCAGGCCATTTATGATTTGGTGGGTAATAAGATCCAAGAACTTTTTGATGCACAGGCTGTTATTATTGCCACTTTTGACCATGAAGCCGGTTTTGAACATTTTAATTACCATATTGAAAAAGGAGTACTCTCTATTCCGGATTCCCGGCCATTTGATAAATTACGGCAGCATTTAATTCAGACAAGGCAGAAAATAATCATTAATGAAAGCACGGATGAAATCAGGGCCAAATTTGGATTAAAAGTAATTCCAGGTACAGAAATGCCAAAATCAATGGTGTTTGTTCCATTAATAGTTGGTGATAAAGTTACAAGTTATGTAAGTCTGCAAAATGTAGATAAAGAGAATGCTTTCAGTGAATCAGAAATCCGTTTATTAGAAACACTAGCCAACAGCATGAGTACGGCATTGGAGAATGCCCGCCTTCTGAAAGAAACGGAACAACGAACCGCTGAATTAGCAGTGATCAATAGTGTGCAGGAAGGTTTAGCAAAAGAATTAGACATACAGGCAATCTACGATCTTGTTGGTAATAGAATCCGGGAATTGTTTGATGCGCAGGTGGTAGGCATAGCCACCTTTGACCATGAAAAAGGCTATGAGACCATTCATTTTTTCTTTGAAAAAGGCGAACGGTATTTCCCCATACCCCGCCCCATAGATACCTTCCGCAAACATCTCATTTCGTCTAAAAACAGGCTGCTCATTGATAAGAATGTTCCGGATGTAGTGGCCACTTTTGGGGTGAAGGTGATTCCCGGGACGGCTATGCCCAAATCCATCCTCATGGTTCCGCTTATTATTGGCGAAAAGGTGACAGGGTATGTAAGCCTGCAAAACATTGACCGGGAAAATGCCTTTAGCGATGGGGATGTGCGCCTGTTAGAAACCCTTGGCAATACGATGGCGGTGGCACTGGAAAATGCCCGCCTTTTTGATGAAACCAACCGATTGCTAAAAGAAACAGAACAGCAAAAAGCCGAACTCGGCGTAATTAATAGTGTGCAGGGCGGGTTGGCAAAAGAGTTGGACATGCAGGCCATTTACGACCTGGTCGGTGACAGGATCCGTGAATTGTTCAATGCGCAGGTAGTTGTAATTGCCACATTTGA
>JANMGS010000078.1:0-3184 GCA_031374745.1 Ferruginibacter sp.
AGCAGGTAGAAGAGTCGCTTATTTAAACCCGGTGCGTTTTTATGTTTTTAAAAATGCAATGTTTTTATTTATTATTTTTTGTTTTTTTATTAATGTTAAAGATTTGAAATTTGATGATAATGAGGCCGCCTCTTTATCTAAAAATGATTCGATAGCCCAACAAAAAGGATTAAATGTTGCAGCGATAGATTCGATTAATGCAAATGAAGGCATAAAAAAATCAAGGTTACTTGAAATAATTGATAGTGCAAAGAAAAATTCAAAAAATAATGCTGGTAGTTTTTTGGGTGAATCCGACTATAGAGATAGAAAACAATTTGATTCGTTGGATAGATTGGGGAAAGTGAAAGAAAATATTTTTAAAAGGGCCCTTATAGACAAGCAATTTGAGTTAAAGGAAAAGTATGACGGAAATAATGCCAGGGCTTCAAACGCAGTCTTGGAAAATTTAATTCATTTAGTTCCGCAAATACTATTTTTGTCTTTGCCTTTTTTTGCTTTGATGTTAAAATTACTTTATATACGCAGAAAAAGGTTTTACTATGTAGCTCATATAATATTCACCATTCACTTGTACATATTTGTTTATATTCAATTATTGGTAATAAGCATCTTCGATAAACTAGCAGCATACAATTATCTAAGCTGGTTGCATGGCATAAACACAGTGCTTGGGCTTGGTTTCTTTTATTACTTATACAGGGCAATGAGAACTTTTTATGAACAAGGTAGAGGTAAGACATTAGCCAAACTTATCATCCTATCACTTTCCCTGATATTCTTTATTATTTTTTTTCTTTTTATCCTTTTGGGTTTTTCAATTTATAAAATGTAACTATGAACGAAACTTTTCTACGCCTTGTAAATATCATGGATGAACTAAGGGAAAAATGTCCTTGGGACAAAAAGCAAACCAATGAAACGCTTAGGCACCTTACTATAGAAGAAACCTATGAATTGGCCGATGCCATAGATGCAAAAGATTGGAACGGTATAAAGGAAGAGTTAGGCGATATGTTGCTACATATTGTTTTTTATGCACGCATAGGTAAAGAAGAAAATAAGTTTACGTTGGATGAAGTGATCAATGGCATTTGCGATAAACTGATTTCCCGCCACCCACATATATATGGAAATGAAGAAATGGTGGGAGGACTAAAAAAAGTATTAACAGAGGATGACGTAAAAGAAAATTGGGAAAAGCTAAAATTAAAAGAAGGCAAAAAATCAATCTTAGGAGGTGTTCCCAGATCTTTACCTAGTATGGTAAAGGCCATCCGATTGCAAGAAAAATCAAAAACAGTGGGCTTCGAATGGGAGAATACGGCACAGGTAATGGCGAAGGTAGAAGAAGAAATGGCAGAGTTAAATGAAGCAGTGGAAACGGGTGATCAAGATAAAATAGAAGATGAAATGGGGGATGTTTTTTTCTCTATTGTAAACCTTGCAAGGTTTTTGCAGGTAGATGCTGATGCAGCTTTGGAGCGAACCAATAAAAAATTTATTAGAAGGTTTCAAGCGGTGGAAGCAGCAGCGGCAAGCCAAAATAAGGCTTTACATGATATGAGCCTTATAGAAATGGATAATTTGTGGAATGAAGTAAAGAAAAGTGAAAGAAATTTAATCAAATAAAAAATACCTATTGCAGATAAAATTGCTACGAAACCGTTTCTTGCAAGATAATATTTATCTGTTGCTAACTTCTTTGCTGTTGCTTAGCATATCTGTATTTACAAAGCAAAAATATACCAAGGATTCTTTAAAGGCTTCTTACAACAAAGATTTACAATCCTATATTTCCAATTCGGAACTACGCTTTAATTCATTTTTAAAGGATACAGCCGTTTTAAATAATCTGATAAATGGTCCGCAAGATAAAGGGCAAATAAATAAACTTAGGTCTTCTACTCAATATTTTTATTTGTATAAGAATATCGACCAGGTTGCACAGCTCACTTTTTGGAGTACACAAACTGTTTTGCCAGATTCGAATGCTATTTATGCCGCACCCGATAAGAAGTTGGTGTTGCTATCAAATGGGTATTATTTTTTACAGAAAAAAAAATTGGTTTCTCATACAATTATTTCGTTATTACCAATAAAATGGAATTATAAAGTACCCAACAATGACCTTAAAAATGAATTTATTTTTAATGATAAGAAGGGGAATAATTTTGAGATTGACTTTGAAAATTCTAAACCTTCTATTTTTACAAAAGAGGGAGAATTCTTATTTTCTTTAAAATTTAAAAACCAGTATGTTGAAATAGAAGATTATAAACTCACGCTTTGGCTACGGATACTTGCTTTATTGCCTCTTTTTATTTTCATACATTTTACGGCGTTTCATTTCCTAGAGAAAAAAGGGCTTATTAATGCGTCCATATTTCTTTTTACAATCCTTCTTGTATTAAGGGTATTTACTTATTTTTTTCCTGATTTTCTGAACCTTCGTCAATTCGAACTTTTCGACCCATCCATTTATGGCTCAAATATTATTTTGCGCTCCTTAGGAGATTTGCTGATTAATGTTTTGCTTTTTTTATGGGTGATTATTTTTATTGTAAACAATTTAAAAGCACTTTCTTTTAAACTTGTAAAAGTGAACCCAGCCAATAAATGGGTAGTTTTAGCAACTGCGTCTTTACTTATTCTAGTAATTACTTTTATTGCAGGTTCTACCATTAGATCTATGGTGGCAGATTCTCAAATATCATTTGATGTTGTTAATTTCTTCTCTTTAAATCCATTTATCAGTATTATCGGTTTTTTAGTATTATGTTGTATAGCCATAGGTTATTATTTTTTCTGTAGCATAGTTATTTTCTATTTAAATGAAGTATTTCCAGATTTTTTAATTCCACTTTGCCTCTTTATTTCTATATTCGGATTATCATTTCTCAGTTTTAGGATAGGTAATTTATTGGGAACTTTCGAATTATATTCTCTAATATGGTTGGTGATTTTTTTGTATTTAATTAGGTTAGATGTTTTAGGTATACTTCCTAAGCGGCCCATTGTTTCCAATACAGTTTTTTGGCTCAGCTTTTTTTCTGCGTCCATTACCATGATTATAATTGTAGAGAATGAAAATAAAGAGTTAAACAGCAGAAAGCATTATGCAGAAGTATTGGCTGCAAAAACAGATCCAATAAACGATGTTATTCTTAATAGCGTACTCACA
>JANMGS010000650.1:0-4227 GCA_031374745.1 Ferruginibacter sp.
ATGAAGGAAGGCAACAATCAAAAATACCAAATGGAAGGTGGTATTGGGTTAATAGCTTCTCGTTTTTCTGTACAAGGCCCAATAGTAAAAGATAAATCCTCATTTATCGTATCTGCCAGGCGCACCTATGTAGATGCAATAGCAAAAGGATTTGTAAAACCAGGCAGCCAGTTCTATGGTTCAGGCTATTATTTTTATGATTTAAATACCAAAATAAATTACAAATTTAATGAGAAAGACAGGATTTATTTGAGTGGTTATTTTGGTAGGGATGTGTTTGATTTTAGCAATGGTAAGCAAAGTTTAAAAATAAATATTCCTTGGGGAAATGCAACAGGTACGCTACGGTGGAACCACGTATTCAATAGGAAATTATTTGCCAACACCACAGCGGTGTACAACAATTATAATTTTACTTTTAACGGTGCACAAGATAATTTCGATTTAAAA
Organism: Ferruginibacter sp.; assembly: GCA_031374745.1. Taxonomy (GTDB): domain Bacteria; phylum Bacteroidota; class Bacteroidia; order Chitinophagales; family Chitinophagaceae; genus Ferruginibacter. The sequence goes on from JANMGS010000650.1 coordinate 451, forward strand.
TTGGCATCTGGTATTAGAGACGTAACACTTAAACAAGATTTTGATTATTACCCAGCTTCTAAACATAAACTAAAATTTGGTTGGTTATTTACTTACCATCGTTTTACACCTTCTGTAGTGAGTGGTAGACAAGATTCTATTATATTCAATCCACAAAGTGCACAAGTAAAATTTGCCAACGAAACAGCTATTTATTTGCAAGATGATTGGGATGTATCTAAAAAGTTTAAAATAAATGCTGGACTTAGGTACAGTAATTTTGCACAAATAGGGGCTTATAAAATTTATAAAACGGATGAGTTTCAAAACAGGCTTGACAGCAGTGTTTTTAAAAAAGGGCAAACTGTGAAATCTTATGGCGGGTTAGAACCTAGGCTCACCTTGCGGTATGAGCTTAATCAAACTACATCCATTAAAGCTTCGGCAACCCGAAATTTGCAATACATACATTTGGTGAGTAATTCTGGAACCACATTACCTACTGATATATGGGTGCCTAGTACATACAAAGTAAAACCCCAAATAAGCTGGTTGTATGCGGGTGGCTTGTTCAAAAATTTTGAGAACAATACTTTCGAAACTTCGGTAGAAGTATATTACAAAAGCATGCAAAACCAAATTGAGTACAGAGAGGGTTATACCAATAATTCTTTAAAAGATACGGAAGATGATTTTGTATTTGGTAAATGTTGGAGCTATGGTACAGAGCTATTTGTAAATAAAGTAAAAGGAAGATTTACTGGCTGGGTAGGTTATACATTGAGTTGGACATACAGAAAATTTGATAAACTTAATGGAGGCGATAAGTTTCCCGCAAAATACGATCGCCGAAATGATATGAGTATTGTAGCCATGTATGCGCTTAATAAAAAATGGAAATTCTCTGGAGCCTTTGTGTATGGAACAGGAAGTGCTTCTACTCTGCCGCAAAGTTTTTATTTGATAGGTGGGGTAATTTCTCAACAGTATAGTAACATAAACCAATACCGCTTACCCTCTTACCATCGCATAGATTTTTCGGCTACACTTACTCCAAAGCGTAATGAAAAACGCAAATGGAAAACCGAATGGGTATTTAGTGTGTACAATGCATACAGCCGCCAAAATCCTTATTTTATTTATTACGACCAAACAGGTAGTCCTTATGATGGTACATTGAAAATACAGGGAAAACAAGTTTCTATATTTCCTATCATACCTGCTGTTACTTGGAATTTTAAGTTTTAATTTAGTTTCACCACAAGAGCACAAGGTCACAAGATCTATTAAGCTTTCTCAGTACCCTTGTGCCCATGGGGTTATTTTTTTATACTTCTTACACAATAACAGTCATCGTACAAGAATTATTATGCTTTCTCAGTACCCTTGTGTTCTTGTGTTCTTGTGGTTATTTTTTTGTGCTTGTACCACAATAATAAGGATGGCAAAAGATTTATTTTGTTTTCTTATTGTTCTTGTGGTAATTTTTTTTAATACTAAATGATTAATTTGTAATTTGCAATATGATCGTTTTAACCGATAAACATTTCAGAGAAAATCTTTTTCCGTTTACACATACTCGCCATGTGGCAGATATACGTGTAGGTATACTCACCATAAAAGAAAAATGGGAATTACTCTTAGAAGAAGAAGTTAGTTTAGATGAAAGCATTGATGCAGTTCATGTGCCTGCAAATATTATCCCTACCAAGGAAAATTATAAAAGCATACTTGAAGCTGCAGCAAAAAATGTTTTTTTAATTGAAACAGAGAATGTGAAAGTTATTTCTTTTCCCTGGCATATTTTTCAATTAAATGATTATGCCATAAGAGAAGATTTTAATTTGCTTACCAAAAGAACCACACAAATTTTAAGCGAAACCAACAGATATATAGACGATAAACATATTTTTATAGAGAAGGGGGCACAAATAAACCATTGCATTTTAAATGCGAGTACTGGACCAATTTATATTGATAAAGATGCGCAAATAATGGAAGGAAGCATGATAAGGGGACCATTTTATTTAGGGAAAAATAGTATTGTAAAAATGGGTACCAAAATTTATGGTGCTACAACCGTAGGCCCTAATTGTGTAGTAGGCGGCGAAATAAAAAACAGTGTTTTGTTTGGCAATAGCAATAAGGCACATGACGGTTATTTGGGCGATAGTGTAATAGGAGAGTGGTGCAATTTAGGAGCAGGTACCAGCAATAGCAATGTGAAAAATACTGGTGCAAGTATTGGTTATATGCTGGAAAAAGATACACAGTCTATTTACGCCGGCAATAAAGGGGGATTGCTTATGGGTGATTACAGTCGTTCTGCTATTAATACTTCTTTTAATACAGGTACCATAGTGGGTGTATGTTGTAATATTTTTGATAGGCAACTTACAGCCCAGTATGTTGATCATTTTTCTTGGGGCAACGAAATGTATCATTTAGAAAAAGTTTTTCTAGATATTGATAATTGGAAAAAAATGAAGCAACAAAACATTACTAAAAAGGAAATAGAAATGCTTAAGCAGTTATATTTACAAACATTGGAATCTTTAAATAATACAAATATATAAATATGAGAAAACAAATAGCTGCTGCCAATTGGAAAATGAATCTTACACTTGCGCAAGGAGAACAATTGATGAATGATATTGTTGCCAGTGAAATTAATTTGAATGAAAACCAGTCTGCAGTATTTGCCGTGCCATTTCCATATTTACTTCCTGTAAAAAGTATAGCCGATCAAAAAATAAATTTTTATACTGCAGCACAAAATTGTGCTGCAGAAAAAGCAGGAGCTTTTACTGGAGAAGTAAGCTGCGAAATGATAAATAGCATTGGAATTCAATACCTGGTTATTGGGCATAGTGAAAGAAGAGAATACTACAACGAAACAAACGAAATACTTACTAAAAAGGTAAACCTCGCTTTAGAAAATAATTTGAAACCAATTTTTTGTTGTGGCGAGCCATTGGAAATTAGAGAAGCAGAAGCACAAAATTCGCATATAGAAATACAGTTGAAAGAAAGCTTGTTTCATTTAACCGATGCCCAAATAAATGGATTTGTGATAGCGTATGAGCCAATATGGGCAATAGGTACAGGTCGAACCGCCACTAGTGCACAAGCGCAAGAAATGCACGCTCATATAAGAAGCGTTTTGGCAGAAAAATACGGTAAAGTAATTGCAGATACCATTTCGATATTATATGGTGGAAGTGTAAAAGCTGCCAATGCGGTAGAAATATTTTCTCAAGCAGATGTAGATGGTGGACTAGTAGGTGGGGCTAGTTTAAATGCAACAGAATTTACAACAATCATTAATAGTTTGAAAAAATAGTAACCTGTTTTGTCTAAAGATGCTTAAGTTATTCATCTTTAGACAAAACATCGCTATTGGTAATTGGCATATCTACTTTTACACATTCATTTAGTTTTTCTAAATGAAGAATAGTAGATTGTCCGTTGTTATCTCTGTTAAACATAGGCACAAATTTGCGACCATACAGCAACTCATCAAATGTATAAGATGTACGAGCAATAACAGAATTACTAAACGTATCGTCAAACGCTTTTATGTAAATTAGTATTTCGCCTTTGGCATTGGTAAAGTCTACTTCTGTAAAGTTATAGAGGGGACTGTTTTCGTTAATCGGATGTACCAAAGTCCAGCTAAGTGCAAGTGCATTTATTTTTGTTATCTCCAGTTCCAAATTAAAAAATTGATTGGATGCTTTTCCATTTTCTTCTAATATAAGTGCCAATGTAATTTTGGCTTCTGCATCAGTGAGTGCC
>JANMGS010000655.1:0-1880 GCA_031374745.1 Ferruginibacter sp.
AGGTTTTGGAATAGCGTAACAAAATTTATATTAAAACCTACAGCCAAGGGCAATAAACCCAACATAGTTGCCAATGCAGTAAGCAAAACGGGAATGATACGAATCTTACCTCCTTGGATAGCCGCCTCCCGCATGCGCATACCACGCCCACGAAGCTCATCTGTAAATTCTATTAATAAGATTCCATTTTTTATTACAATTCCCGCAAGGCCAATAATACCCACTCCAAGCATAATGGTTGCAATGGTCATTCCGGTAAATGCATACCCAAGCAATACCCCTATGATAGAAAAGAAGATTTCTGTTAATACAATAAAGGGTTTACTAAGTGCATTAAATTGTAAAACCAATATCAAGAAAATTAAAGCCAACGCTCCCAGCAATGCCATTCCTAAAAACCTAGATGTTTCAGCCTCTTGCTCGCTTTGGCCAGATTGCCTTATGCTAATAGAAGAAGGGATTTTAGAAATAGCTTTAAAATTTGCGATTTTAGTTGCTAGCTCATCATTCACTCCTTTTACCATCGATTGGTCAAGCACATTGGATTGTAATTGAATGGTTCGCTTTACATTTTTACGTGCAATTGCTCCAGAAGTATTTGTATAATCAATAGTCGCAATGGCACTTACTGGTATAGATTTTATGCCCATCGTATTCATATCCATAAACGTAATACGAAGATTCATCAAATCGGTAATATTATTGCGCAATAAGTCAGCCGTTCTCAATTGAATTTTATACTCATCTTCCCCTTCCTTTAATTTGGTTACCTCTTTACCAAATACAGCCGTACGCAATTCCATCCCTATCTGACCCGTGCTAAGGCCTTGTGCCATTGCTTTTTCCCTGTCTACATTTACCGTAATTTCTGGACTATTCAAATCCACATCTGTATGCAAATTTTCTATCCCTTTTATTTGATTTGTATCCAAATAATTGGAAAGGTTGGTAGCTACTTTTGCAATTTCGTCATATTCATCTCCCACTATTTCTATATTTACTGGCGGGTCGGTTGGCGGGCCACCATCTTCTTGACCTACTTCTATACTTGCACCTGGTATACCTTTTACGGCCAATCGTATATCATCTAAATATGGTTTTGTTTTTTTACCATCCCGCTTTTCGTACTCCACAAATGATACTTGTATACGCCCAAGATTTGGCTGCACACTCCTGTTGTTGTCTCTAGGATTGTTGGCACTGTTGGCTACGTTTGCAATAACACTTTCTACTATTGCACCTGGCTTGCCTGGCAGTTCATTCACCAACACTTTTTGCACCCTGGTTTCTAAAATCTGTAAAATACTGTCTGTTTTTTTTATGGAAGTTCCCACTGGTAGTTTTAGATACACATATATAAAGTTGGGATCACCACTCGGAAAGAAAGTGCTTTTATTTCCTCTAGCTATCAATAAAAAAACAGAGAGTGGAAACAATAAAAACAAACTCACCAAAAGCCATGCTGGTCTCCAGCCTTGCAAAACCCACCTCAATAATTTTTCATACTTACCCATCAATGATGGTAAAATCCTATCCTGGAATGCATGTATTATTCTCCTGAAAATATACCTATTCAATACAGCCAAAATTGCCATAAATAAAAGAAAGTTTCCATAACCATGCAATGAATTTTTTCTGGCTACTACTTCGTTGAATAATCTGGTTCCTTCCATATAAGCATTGCTACCACCAACAATGAAAGCCACTAAATTAAAAATCACACCCATAATAATAGCAGCCCAAAACCACCACTTTTTAAATATACCTGATTTTTTTTCTTCAAATTCTTTGCCTTCTGGTTTCATAAAAGAAACAGCAAATACAGGGTTGAAAATAAAAGCCACAACCAATGATGCTGCAAGTGTAAGTATGAGCATGGT
>JANMGS010000664.1:0-3744 GCA_031374745.1 Ferruginibacter sp.
TGTGCGGCGGTGAGTGCAAAACCTTTTTCGGCGCGGGGTCTAGCGGGGGTAATTAATTTTATAAATGGGAGTTTGGCATATTTGTAAATGGCAAATACGCCTGCCACCGAGCCCGGTATGCCGCTTGCCAAATTGCCTTCCATACTCAATGCTGTGATGGGGTTTCCCTCGGTATCTAAATACATATCCTTGCTGGCTTTTGCCGGTGCGGTTTCTCTAAAATCGATGGCTATATTTTTACCTTTGGCAGTATGTGCTACCAAAAAGCCACCACCGCCCAAGTTGCCTGCACCGGGGTACACTACGGCGAGGGCTAGTTGTGTGGCAATGGCTGCATCAAATGCATTGCCACCTTGGCGCATGGCTTGCATACCTGCATCGCTGGCTAGTGCGTGAGCGCTTACAACGGCCGCGTTTTTTACGGTTATATTTTTTGTGTTGTTGTAGTTATACGGATTGAGTTGCGCTATGCTTGTAACTACTATAATGAAGAACGGTATGGTAAGGAAGATTTTGCGCATGGGTATTTTTTTCAAATGTAGATTATTTTGAGCAGAGAGGGAATTAGGAGTTAGGAAATAGGAATTAGGAAATAGGAAATATGAATTACGAATTAGGGGGTTGGGGATTTTACTGTTTTAGCAGGCAATTTTTTTTAGCTAAATGATATTTGCAAATGACTAGTATTCCTTATGTAAAACCAATTGCAAATAAGTATACATAAAAATAAAAATGATGCGCTGTGGGCAATGGTACATGTGGCAGCATTTATCCGGTCTCAGTCACTGTTCCGTATGTGTCTGCAAGCATTTGCGCCTTAAGGCGCATGCCTGCATACACATACATCGCTCCATCCACCGCAGCCCTTGAGCAGTAAATCATTTTTCAACATTTACCGAAGCGAGTAGGTGCCCCCTATTTTTGGCTAGTTAAAAAATAAAGTTGGCATTACCGCACAAAAAATAAATACCTCTTTCTGCTTTTTACAATTTAATTTACGGCTTCAAATTATTTTCATGAAAAAGTATCTTTTTTTAGTGTTTTTGGGTAGCCTTTTTTTTACAGGATTAAGGGCACAAACGCCACCTGTGTATTCTGCAGCAGATATTTTGCAGCAGATAAAAAAGCTAGAGGTATTTTGTAGTGTATTGTATATAGCTGCACATCCGGATGATGAGAACACCCGATTGCTGGGTTATTTAGCAAATGAAAGAAAATTTCGCACAGGCTACCTAAGCCTTACCCGGGGCGATGGTGGGCAAAACTTGATTGGAGACGAGCAAGGGATAGACCTTGGACTCATACGTACACAAGAACTTATGAGCGCTAGGCGTATAGATGGTGCAGAACAATTTTTTACAAGGGCTTTCGATTTTGGGTACAGCAAAAGCCCCGAAGAAGCCATGAAAATATGGAACCACGACAAAACACTAGCAGATGTGGTTTGGATAATCAGAAAATTTAAGCCCGATGTAATCATCACCCGTTTTCCTACAACAGGCGAGGGCGGGCATGGTCACCATACCGCTTCTGCAATATTGGCTGGCGAGGCATTTGATGCGGCGGCCGATAGTACAAAATTTAAGGAACAACTGCAATATGTTTCGGTATGGCAAGCCAAAAGATTGCTATGGAACACGTTTAACTTTGGTGGAAACAATACACAACGAGAAAACCAGTATAAAATAGACTGTGGTGTGTACAACCCCATACTCGGAAAAAGTTATGGAGAAATAGCCGCCGAAAGTCGCAGCAGACACAAGAGCCAGGGTTTTGGTGTGCCGGCACAAAGAGGAAAAAATATAGAATATTTTAGCACCATAAAAGGAGAGAAGCCCGTATATGATTTGATGGATGGCGTGGATTCTACTACCTATAAAACGGAAAAAGCAGCACAATATTTTAATGCAATAAAAGATATAGTGAAGCAATTTGATTTTTCGAATCCAAAAAATTCAATCCCGACCTTGCAATCTTTATCGAGAAATTTTAATATAGTAAACTCATTTGTAAATACAGACAAACAACAACAAATAAATAAAATAATTGCAGCTTGTGCTGGTCTGTTTATGGAAGCAGTAGCCAATAATCAATTAAACGTTGTAGGGGATAGCTTGAAAATGAAATTGATTGTAAACAATAGGGCAGGAGCAAAAATTACGAAAGTAGAGGTGGAAACTTTTGGGCAAACATATTCTTTTAAAAATTTATTTACCAACGAGAATGAAGAACTGCCTGTAAGCATAAAGATTGATGAAAAAATGCCCGTTACACAACCTTATTTTTTGGTAAACCAAATGAATACGGGTTCTTACAATGCTGATGCAGAGAATATTGGTAAACCACAAAATGATCCTTATATAGCAAGGTTTATGGTAACAATTGATGCCGTTTTGTACAGCTTTAATATTCCCATTGTATACAAATACACCGACCCAGTAAAAGGTGAGTTGTATGAGCCTGTTCAGTTTGTGTCGCCTGTGTTTATAAATGTTTCTCCCAACTTATTGATATTTTCCAACGATAAAAAAGCGGAGAAAAAAACGGTACAATATGAGGTACAATCAAATTTGCCACTCAATGAAAAGGTACAATTCTATTCTACTATAGATAAAAAGCGGAAGGTAATTTATGATTCTATTTTAAACATTAAGAAAACGGCAAAAGGAAATATTGTAGCTACCTTAAATGGCAACGATTATGCCAATAATTCGGTAACAAGTGTGGGAGGAGAATTGGCGGCTGCTTCCATGTATGAACACCAATATACTTCGCTCAAAAAAATAAGTTACGATCACATTCCAGATATTTTTTACAATTATCAAGATAGGGTAAAGGTTTTAAAAATGGATTTGAAAACCGAAGGCAGCAATGCAGGTTATATTGCTGGCGCTGGCGATAAAGTGCCACAAGCATTGCAGCAAATGGGTTATAAAGTGACCATGCTTACCGAAAAAGATATTTCCATTGCCAATTTGAAACAGTTTGATGTAGTACTTACGGGGGTGCGTGCATACAACATACACGAGTGGCTCAGCAATGTGTATCCTATTTTAATGCAGTATGTAAATGAAGGTGGCGTGCTCTTTACACAATACAATACCAATAATTCCATAGGGCCAGTAAAAGCCAATATTGCACCTTATCCTTTTACCATAAGTAGAAATAGAATTACTGATGAAACGGCTGTTGTAAATTTTTTATTACCCAACCATGCCGCATTAAATTATCCAAACAAAATAACCCAAAAAGATTTTGAAGGTTGGATACAAGAAAGGTCTATCTACAATGCGGAGAAGGTAGATACGGCTTATAAAAAAATACTGAGCATGAAAGACCCTGGCGAGGCAGAACAAGATGGTAGTTTAATTATAACGGATTATGGCAAGGGCAGATTTATTTACAGCGGGTTGGTTTTCTTTAGAGAGTTGCCTGCGGGTGTGCCAGGTGCATATAGGTTTTTTGCAAATTTGATAGCCAATAAGAAATAGGAAATCTATTTTAATATTATATGAATTCTTGGGACACTGTCCCAAGAATTCATATAATGAAATAATGATAATAATTTAGTATTGCATGAGTAGTATCGATTGGATAATATTAATAGTTGTGTTGCTTTCTATTGTGCTGTATGGCATGTACAAGAGCCGTACCAGCAAAAATTTAGAAGGTTATTTTTTGAGCAATAGAAGCATGCCGTGGTATTTGGTATTGCTCAGCATCATGGGCACACAGGCCAGCGCC
>JANMGS010000683.1:0-2555 GCA_031374745.1 Ferruginibacter sp.
TAAACAATAAAATATAAAAAACGTGAAAAAAATAGTTCAATTTTTATCAATTACACTAATCCTATTTGGTTGCAATAACACAGCATCAAACAAATCTGGCGGAGCTACTGGTAGCACAGTAAACGACAATCTTTTTGCTGTAGCAAAAGAAATAAATAAAAAATGCCCCATGCCTACCGACGAAAACACACGTTTGGACAGTGCAACGGTTTATAATGAGTATATGATAACCTACCATTATACAGTACACACCGTAAGCAACAAAGAGGTAGATATAGCAAAGTTTAAAACAAACATGCAAACAGCTATGAATGAAAAATACAAAACAGACCCACAGTTAGCCGTTTATAGGGATAATAAAATTGCCATTGCGTATGATTACAAGGATAAAAATGGTGGGTTTCTTTGCTACTTTATTTGTGGGGAAAAGTAAAATTAAACTAACATTTAAATATGAAAAATACTAAACTATTAATTGGTTGCATAATGATTTTAAATAACTCATTTGCACAAAACGTTGGTATTGGCACTACCACACCCACACTAGGCAAGCTAAAAATAAAAGGGGCTGCAGACACCGGCACTACTGTTGCTGCTTTTGGTACTGATGGCGCAGGCTTGTCCATATAAAAAGATGCGCTAGGCCCTAATATTGGTTTTAATCATTACATAGATTTAACCATAGCAAACTTCCAAGGTAAGCATTTTGCTGATGGCTTTGCTGGCATAATTGCACAAGAATAAGTCAATGGAAAAATAAAATTTGATTTGTATGATTTAGGCGTAAAAGATGGTTTCACATCACTTAGCAGAAATAGACCCAATGTAAATACTGATATTGGAGGTTACGGTGGCGCTACATTAATTTATGATGGCACTATGAATAGGTGAAGGGTTATTGGCGTAACAGAATAAAATAACTTTTAAAAAGATATAAATAAAATGAAAATCATTTTCCCTTTAGCGTTGTTTATAATTGTCACATCAAATGTATCAGCTCAAAGCCCATATATGCTCAGTGATGTCAATTCATTACCATTTGGCATAAATGTAGCAATACAAGGAAATTTAGTTAGTCTAAATGGCTTTTTTTATTTTATTAACGATGATGCTGTTACAGGCATGGAATTATGGAAAAGTGACGGAACACCAGGTGGTACAACACTTGTAAAGGATATTAATCCCGGCACCTCAAGCGCTGCGGTACAAAATTTATCTGTGCTTAATAACCTTATTTATTTTGCAGCATCTAATGGAATTAATGGAATAGAGCTATGGAAAACGGACGGCACGGCAGCAGGTACAGTTATGCTGAAAGATATTTCTGCTGGTAGTAGTCATTCACGGCCACGAAATTTTACTAATGTTAATGGCACAGTTTATTTCACTGCGAATGATGATTTAAATTACGGTACTGAGTTATGGAAAACGAATGGAACTACTGCAGGAACAGTTTTGGTGAAAGATATTTGGACAGGAGGCGGTAGTTATTCTTCTGAACCATCTGATTTAATTAATATAAATGGCACATTATTCTTTGCCGCTACTAGTGGGGACAGAGAATTGTGGAAAAGTGATGGTACAGCAGCTGGTACAGTAGAAGTAAAAAATATTAATCTAACTAACTGTTGCGATTTAAGCTCTGACCCTCGTGATTTAACTAACGTAAATGGTACATTATATTTTACTGCCGATGATGGCACCTTTGGGAGAGAACTATGGGTTAGCAATGGCACTACGTCCGGTACCGTTTTGATGGCGAATATTAACCCTACTGGTTCTTCTAATCCAACAGAATTGACTTGGGTAGCTGAAACATCCTCATTGTATTATACGGCAGATGATGGAGTGCATGGCGTAGAACTTCACAGTTTTAATCAATTAGGAATTGGATTAGAAGCGGATATTAATCCCCTTGGTTCTTCTTATCCAAAAAATTTAATTAACATAAATGGAATTCTTTATTTTTCTGCTGATGATGGAGTACATGGCTATGAAGTATGGCAGAGTGATTTCTATCTTATTTATTCTTCTCCAACCACTACTTTGCTTACTGATCTTAATCCTGGTTTGGCAGCATCGGATCCTATTTCATTTATAAAAATTGGTGATCAAATTTATTTTAGAGCGAACGATGGTATTCATGGCTTTGAACTATTTAAAACCAATGGCACCGAAACAGGTACAGTATTAGTAAAAGATATCAACCCTGGAGCAAACTCATCTTTTCCATCTTTTTTAACGGATGTAGCCAACGGCACAAGTCATAAATTATTTTTCGCTGCAAGAGAGTCTGATAATTCCAACCCCTACACTAAATATTGGACTTTTGGTAATTGTAATAGACTAAATAGGTTTGCTACAAGAAATGCAACAGTTTTTAACCAAGAAAATCAAACCACACCGTCCACACTAAGTTGCCATTGTGATATTATTAATGATTTAATAACAAGTGTCAATGCAGTTGGCATTACCCCAGTATCTGGCAATATTAATAGCAGGGTTTGGATGGAACCAACTCAACCAATTAATTATGTAAAACGCCATTATGAAAT
>JANMGS010000689.1:0-2607 GCA_031374745.1 Ferruginibacter sp.
TCTGTAAATGCGTGTACAAGTACATGGTGAAAGTTTTTTGCTGCACACAAACTTGTTATTGCCTTTATGTGGTTTATATGGGAGGGATACAGATCCAAAAAGCGGGTATGCTTTTTTGAAAGAATTAGAAGAACATTTGGAGAGCACAACTGGTAAAATTGCATCCGTTACTGGTAGATATTATGCAATGGATAGAGATAAACGTTGGGAGAGAGTAAAAATAGCATACGATGCCATGGTAAATGCTGTAGGCGAAAAAACGGATGATATGCTGGCATCCATTACAGATTCTTATGAAAAGAATGTTACAGATGAATTTATACTTCCCCTCATAAATAACAAAGCAGGCGATACAACCATAAAGACGGGCGACGCCGTTTTATGTTTCAATTTTCGGACAGATAGATGCAGGGAAATAACAGAAGTGCTTACACAAGAAGATATGCCCAATTTTGGCATGCACAAACTCGACTTGCATTATACTACGCTCACAAATTACGATGCCAGTTTCAAAAATGTGCAGGTGATGTACGATAAAGATAATTTGGATAACACCATCGGACAAGTAATAGCGGCAGCGGGCAAGACCCAATTGCGCATTGCCGAAACAGAAAAATACCCTCATGTAAGTTTCTTTTTTAGTGGGGGTAGAGAAAAGCCTTTTGATGGAGAAAACCGCATCATGATTCCATCGCCAAAAGTAGCAACCTACGATTTGCAACCACAAATGAGTGCATACGAAGTGGCCGATGCTACCATAGCCGAAATAGAAAACAAGCAGCCCGATTTTATTTGCCTCAACTTTGCAAATGCAGATATGGTGGGACACACAGGGGTATGGGATGCTGTAATAAAAGCAGTAGAAACAGTAGATGAATGTGTGAAAAAAGTTGTTACAAAAGCCCTTGAAAAAGACTATGCTATTTTCTTGCTAGCAGACCATGGAAATGCAGACTATGAGATTAATGAGGATGGAACACCCAATACAGCACATACATTAAATCCCGTTCCATTTTTTGTAATTGATAATAATTGGAATGGCGAAGTAAAAGCAGGAAAACTAGGTGATGTGGCACCAACTATTTTAAAAATGATGGGAATGCAAATCCCTGCAGAAATGAATGGAGTCGTATTGATATAATCTTCATTTTCATAAAAAATTTTGTATGGAATTAGTAGAACCCAATATAGGCCTTGCTTTGTGGACGATTATTGTTTTTGTAATTACCGCTTTGTCGTTAACAAACGTATTGGTTTTATTAAAATTCTAATGCTGTGTTTAAATGGTTATACAATTGTTGTAATAGCAGGCAGGTAGATCTATGCAATTATTAAAACAAACAATAAAAGCCAACCATCACTAATATTAAATAAGCATCAATCTAAATAAAATGTATGCGCTGTGTGCAAAGCTGCAAGTGGCATCATTTGTTCGGCCTTAGTCAGTTTACCCCGCAAAAAGCGGGGCTATGCCGTACGTATGTGTACATGCGTATGCCGCTTGCAGCGGCACGCATACACATACGCACACCGCTCCCGCCGCCGCAGCCTGTGTGCAGTACAGCATTTCTCAACATTTACCGAAGCGAGTACATGCGCTAATCTAATTGATAGATTTCGCCGAACTTTAGCTCAGTGTAAATGATTACAAAAGTTTTTGAAACCCTTTGCCACACGACATTGCATCGTCAGTATAATATATTTTGCTAAAACATAAAAAGATTTAAGGATTTAATTCCTAACTCCTAATTCCTAACTCCTAGCTCCTAATTCCTAACTCCTAATTCCCAATTCCTAATTCCTAGTCTCATCCCCCGCATCCAATGATGCCTGCTTCTTTGTGTTCTGTTATTGCTCATTTATGGATTCCACAAACTCCCGCATCTAATACCTAAACGGCCGTTTTTAAAAATCATTTTACAATCATTTCTAAAACCAGCAATCATGAACATAGATGCCATTTTAAAATCAGATGTACTCGATATTATTTTTGAAAATAGGAACAAGACCTACGGTGCATATACGCTAAGGAAATTTTACAACAATAGGCTGTATAAGGCTTTGGGAGCCATGTTTGGTGTTGTGGTGGTTTTTTGTGCATTTAGTCTTATTGCCAAAGAAAAGAAAACAGCGGTATTTATTGCTCGTACAATTGATGATACGAAATTTGCAAAGCCGCCAGCGGATGTAAAGAAACCAGAGAAGCCACAAGATTTTAAAAAGCAGCCCATACCAGCCGCAGTAAAGCCGCTTGCGCCCTCTGTAAACTTTACAGCACCCGTTATTACAACCAAAACAAATGTTCCCACCATTACTACCTTGGATCCAGGGATACAAATAAGTGATATCGATAAACGGGGAAAGCCTGGCATTAGCATTCCTATTACAACCAAATTGGGAACAGATTCAATCTTTACACCTGAAACACCCAAAAAACCTGAGATTGATAAAATAACGCCAATAGGTGTTGCAGAAGTAATGCCATCTTACCCTGGCGGCATGGCAGCATTGATTGAATTTCTAAAGAAAAACCTACGAGCGCCAGAAGATGTAAATGAAGGTGAAATTGTTTCTGTAAAAATTAAATTTGTGGTAGGCTATGATGGG
>JANMGS010000085.1:0-16335 GCA_031374745.1 Ferruginibacter sp.
ACCAAATTTTTTCACAAGCTTTTACAAGCACCGGTGCTCCAGGTGTGGTTACTACTTTCAGCGACAGTGCAAATATTTGTGGATTAAATGCCAACGATTCTATATTTTTTCAGATTACAAGTACCGACCCTTTTAGCTACAACTTTAGCTATAAAGTGGTAGATACCATCGAAAATATTGTAGATATAGAACCGAATAATACCTTTGCCACTGCAACCCAACTGAATATAGGTGATAGTATAAAAGGTAGAATAAATTACCCGACCATTGCTGATGCAGATGACTATTATAAAACAGTGATGCCTTATAGTGGCAATGTAAAAATATACCTAGAAACAAAGAACATAGGTTGTAACACAGGCACTGCAACACTTAACGTATATGATCGCAGAAAAGACAGTGGCCCAAGTTCATTTTTCCCTATAAACAATATTTTGAGCCAACAAATAAGAAGAGATACATTAAATGTATGTGGACTTGCTGCTGATACTTTATACTTTTTAATAAGGAGTTTCAACTTTAATAGCCAAATTCAATATAAAATACGGTACGAAATTACAGATACATCAACCAGCGATGTAGAAGATAATGGAACTTTTAATTTAGCAACCTCCATTAATGTTAATCAACAAAAATCTGGTACTATTCGCTATAGTAATGGCGCAGGTACCGATACATATGATTACTATAAAACCAATCTCCCCTACGATGGCACCTTAAAAATAATGGTACAAGCTACCAATATGAGTTGTGCCAATAACCAATATGTTATCTTAAAAGGCTACGATAGAAGGCAAGGCAACGGACAACTATTTGATAAATTCCTTGCAGGAAATAGTGCGGTGGCTGCTGGGCAAACGGTATATGATACCATATTCCTTTGCGGCAGGGCAGCTGATAGTTTTTATTTGCGCTTTGAAGCATCGAGAGCATTCAAATACCAGTGGAGTTATGTAATGGTAGATACAAGCATAAATGATATAGAACCCAATAATGATTTTGCTACCGCATTACCTATTGCAGAAAACCAAACCAAAGTAGGCCATATAAAATATTTTAGCAATGGCACTGCCGATGATTTTGATTATTATAAGACATTGTTACCAAAAGATGGCACACTTAAAATAATGGTACAAGCTACCAATATGAGTTGTGCCAATAATCAATGGGTGTATTTACGTGGGTATGACCGTAGGCAAGGGAATGGACAAATTGTTGAAAAATATCCTGCTAATAATAGTGCTGTAGCAGCTGGGCAAACGGTATATGATACGATATTGGTTTGTGGCAGAGCAGCAGACAGTTTTTATTTACGCTTTGAAGCATCTAGCTCATTTAAATACCAATGGAGTTATGCAATGGTAGATACCAGTGTAAATGATGTAGAACCAAACAATAGTTTTGCCACTGCATTGCCCATAGCAGAAAACCAAACCAAAGCAGGCCATATAAAATATTTTAGCAATGGTATTGCAGATGATTTTGACTTTTACAAAACATTGTTACCGAAAGATGGCACCATAAAAATAATGGTACAAATTACCAATATGAGTTGTGCTAATAATCAATGGGTTTATTTGCGTGGGTATGATCGTAGGCAAGGGATTGGACAAATTTTTGAAAAATACCCTGCTAATAATAGTGCTGTAGCAGCTGGGCAAACGGTATATGATACCATATTTATTTGTGGCAGAGCAGCCGATAGTTTCTATTTACGCTTTGAAGCATCTAGCTCATTCAGATACCAATGGAGTTATGCGATGGTAGATACCAGTGTAAATGATATAGAACCCAACAATAGTTTTGCTACAGCCATAGGAGTAGGCAGCAATCAAACCAAGAGGGGGCATATTAAATATTACAGCAATGGTGGCAGCGACGATTTGGATTATTACAAATTTATTTTTGCAAATACCGATAGCTTAAAGTTGCAAATGCAGGCTACCAATATGAGCTGTGGCAATAATCAATGGATATACATTAGGGCTTATGATAAAAATTTTAACCAATTATTTGATAGATTTTTTGCAAGTAATAGTGCGGTAGCCGCAGGGCAAACAGTATTTGATAGCATAAAAATATTGGTGAATGCTCCTGATACCATTTACCTGCGCTACGAAGCATCTAATCCTTTCAAATACCAGTTTACCACCAACCCACGCCTGCCGTCACCTAGCTTTAGCATTGTTGGTGATAGTGCCGTTTGCTTTGGTACAAAAACCTACAAAGCGGTAAACGTGGTAGATGATAATGTAGTGTACAATTGGGCATTATCCGGCGGTGGTTCATTAAGTTTTACCGACAGTATTGCTACGGTAAACTGGACCACAAACGGCACCCATAATTTATCACTCTATTTATCAAACAATATTGGTAATTCTAGTACCAAACAAAAACAAGTCATTGTAAATAACAATGCACCAACAGAAGTGCCCGTCCTGCAAAATTTTGCCCGTACTTTGAGCACAAACAACCTTCCAAGTGGAGCGGTTTGCAAATGGTTTAAGAGCGGCGTAGAAATTATAGGCGTTACCGATTCTATTTATTATGCACAAGATAGTGGAACGTATACTGTTCGCTTTGTGCGCCCATGTGGCACGGGTCCTCTTTCCAATGCATTTTATTTCCCTTTGCCTGCCCAGGCTCAAACAATAACGTTTACACATACGCCAAACATTATTATGTCGCCTACGGCTAAAGCAAAATTAAATGCTGTAGCAAGTTCTGGCTTGCCCGTTTCATTTCAATTAATAAGTGGTAATGCAACAATTGTGGGTGATTCGGTTTTTGTAACATCTGTAGGTACCGTAATTGTAAAAGCAAACCAACCTGGTAGCGATGTGTTTGCAGCAGCAGCAGCAAAATATGATACTATTTTTGTTGTACAAGGGCCACAAACCATTACATTCAATACCATACCATCTCAAATTTATTCCAACAGTCCGTTCACGTTAACCGCAACGGCCTCATCAGGTTTACCGGTATCGTACAACATTGTTTCTGGCAATGCAATCATCAGTGGTAACAACGCTATTTTTACAGGTGCAGGCAACGTAACCGTGCAGGCAAACCAGCTAGGCAATGCCAATTATAGTGCTGCTACTCCGGTGCAACAAACGTTCTGCATTGGAGTAAGAACACTATCAGGCATAGCCGGAAGTGCTTCTCCTTGTTTAAATAATTACGTTTATACAACAGATAAAATACCAGGGGCAAATTATGTATGGACATTGAGCAGTGGAGGTACCATTACCACAAATAGAGATACAGCGTTTATAAACTGGACAACACAGGGTACGCATACAATCACCGTAAAAGCAAACAGCACTTGTGATGCAGTGTATTCCAATACGGTTTCGCTCACCATTACCACGGCCAACAATGCACCGACTGTTGTTACCAATATGTTGCCAATTAACAATGCCATCAACCAACAGTTGCCGCTTTCCCTTTCGTGGCAGCCGGGTTTGTACTCTGTAAATTATGATTTGTATGTATGGGATAGTGCAGTTGCCCAACCTGCGTTGCCTTATGCAGCAAATATTAATGTGGTAAACTTTACCTTACCGCAAAATAGTTTTGCATATAACAAAGCATACAAGTGGCGCATCGTATCTAAAAACCCCTGTTTGTTTACAGCAGGTCCCATCCAACAATTTAGATTGGTGCCATTGCCAGATTTGGCTGTAACGCAAGTGTTGGCTCCACTTACTGCCTTTAGCGGGCAAAGCATCAGCATTAGTTGGACGGTGAAAAACAATGGCCCTGGCCGCACACCAACCAACCAAAGCTGGAGCGATGCGGTTTATTTATCTTTTGATACGATACCGAATTTTATCGTCCCTCCACAAACCAATCCAGGGGGTTGGAACCAATTACAGTTCCCTATTCGTCCATTATTAATTGGCACAAAGCCCAATGTAAGCGCATTGGATTCTAATCAATCTTACACCAATTCTATCAATTTTACATTACCTGTAAATTACAGCCAGCCATTGTATGTTTATGTAATTACAAACAATCCAGCCAATGGCAATTTACCGCAAATAACGGTTGCCAATGATACTCTAAAAGCTGCTCAACCCATTATTGTAACGCTTTCGCCTACGCCAGATTTAAGGGTGGATACTGTTTTTGCTCCTTCATCTACTTTTAGTGGCAGTACCGTAAATGTAGCGTATAAAGTAAAAAATTATGGTGTAGTTACGCCGCCAAATGTTGGTTGGTACGATAAGTTTTATATTTCGCCTACGGCTAATTTTAATATAGCAAACGCTGTACAAATTTACCCTGCAAATTATTTTGGTACAGATAGATATTACAATCTTTGTTCTGGTAGTTACCATGCATTGTATCGTACAGCTCAGTTAAATGCGGACAGTAGTTATACAAATTCCTTGCAGTTGGTTATTCCAAATTTTATTTATGGCACATACTTTATACATGCTTTTACTAATACAGAAGGCACGGTATATGAAGGCGCTCTTAATACCAACAATACAAACAGTAAGCAAATACAAGTATTCCTTACTCCTACGCCCGTATTGGAAGTAGCTACGCTTAATGTACCATTTACAAACGTAAGTATTACACAGCCTGTAGGCATAAATTGGAATATAAACAATGCAGGTATTTTTGATAATATTGAAAAAAATCATGGGCATCATGCTAAGAGAGGGGATTTTTGCCAGAATTTTATTACAGGATATACTCCAGCACCTAATAGCCAACCAATTTTAGCCGCCGGTTATTATTTTACAGATAGCCTTGGTTGGGGAAGTAGCTATTGGAACGAAAAAATATACTTGAGCAAAGATTCTGGAAATATTAATTCTGCCAATCTTATTTATGTGGGGAAATACAATCATGGTTCAGAAGTAAGACAGGCACCTTGCTCGGATTACAATAATACTTGCTTGCCCGGTAGCAACAACGATAGGAATATACAAAACGTTATTAGACCTACATTAAATTACCCTGGCTCCTATTCATTTGATGTGCCCGATACACTTTCTACTGGCAACTACTATATATATGTATTAGCCAATGCCGATAAAACAGTTTATGAATATCCTGCCATAAATAGGTACAAGCGTAGCGGTATGATTGTAGTAAACCGTCCAGACCTGGTACCCCCTACCATTACCGTTCCCGCAAACGTAAATGCAGGAGTACCGTTTACAATAAATTACAGCATCAATAATGCGGGCCCGGGCAATGTCTTTAATCATATTCGTAGAGACAGAATTTATGTGAGCGCTTCTCCAGTCTTTGATGGTAGTGCACAAATTATAAGCACACAAACATTTACCGAAAATGTTCTAATAGGATCGCCTGTACAACACAATTTCACTTATACGTTCCCGCCAGGCACGCCCACCAGTACAAGGTATTTTTATGTGCATACCAACTATGATAGTGCATTTAAGGAAACCAACTTAACAAATAACAGAAGTGCGGCAACCGCCACAAATGTTACCATTGCTGCGGCCAAGGATTTAATTGTTTCGAGTGTTCAATTGCCAGCAAACCTCACAGATACTGTATTTACATTGAGCAACTTTCCGCTTAGATATACCGTAACCAATAATGGTACTGATAGTATTGTTGGCAAAAATTGGATAGACAGTATTTTTGTTAGTTGCACGCCAACTTTCAATGCATCTACTGCTTTTTATTTAGGTAAAAGAGCACACAATAATACATTGGCTGCAGGCCAAAATTATATTGATTCTTTTGACGCATTCATTCCTAAATTTAGCAATCAATTAAACGGTTGCTTTGGAATAGATAATACCAATGCTTATTTCTTTGTACGCACCAATGCAGATACAGGTGTTTACGAGGGCGCAAATATGGTAAACAACTATACCGCTTCGATACTGAAGAAATTAATAAACCCATACATAGATTTAATAGTAACAAATGTAGGTGGGGCAGATACTGCAACTGCAGCAAGGTTTTACACTACCAATTGGACAACAAAGAATATTAAATATTATACGACGTATGGATATTTTGGATATATTGATGGTATTTATTTTAGTCCGGATTCTGTCTTTAATAGTAATGCATTTGAGGTAAGTACTAGATTCGAAGATAGAAGGCTTTTATCCAATCAAAGCTTTTCTGCTACTGAAACATATATTTTACCAAACATACCAGCAGGCGATTATTATGTGCATGTAAGAGCCAATTCCTATAATTCAATTCCAGCAGAAAAAAATGTGACCAATAATACAAATCTTATTCGCAATGGACTAGGTGCAGCCAAAAAAATACGTGTAAATGCTACGCCTTTGCCAGATATTACAGACAGCATCGTTACAGCACCTACATTGCTCGCAGTAGGGCAGAGTTACAACATGAAATATAAAATTAAAAATGAAGGAGTAGGTGTTTCATTTCCTAATTTAATGAACTCGGTGGTTTATCTATCGCCGACTACGCAACCGGGTGGAATAGTATTGCAGCAAACTTTCAATAACAATCCATTACAACCCGGTTCTTCTTATACAGATTCTATAACCATCAATATTCCGATAAACACTGTACCCGGCAATTATGTATTGGTTGTAAATTCAGATAACAATGGCAATATTATAGAGAGCAACGAAACCAACAATATTGCGTACAAATTTGTTACGGTTTATTCTCCGGCACCGTCTGATTTAATAGTGCAGAATGTTTCTCATCCTGATTCTGTTTTTCTTGGCTATACCATCGACAGCTTAAAATGGATGGTACGAAATAATTCGAGCAACTCTGCAGAAGGTGTATCTTCAGATGGATTGTATTTATCCAATTCCAATACATTTGATAGCACAGCAAGACTGATTGGTATAAAAAATAAAACCATCAATATGTTGCCGCTTGCCACCGATACTTTGCAAGCGCAACCATTGGTGAATAATGTAACCGAAGGCAATTATAAAGTATTTGTAAAAACAGATTTCCTAAATAATATTGTAGAAACCAATAAGGACAACAATACTGGTACGCCAATAGGAAATATTTATGTAAAAGTGAAAGAGCTTCCTTTAAATGTTTTAACAGCCAATACACTTTCAACCATATCGAGGTATTATAAATTAATTATTCCAGACTCGTTGAATGGATCTACCATTTTGGTAACATTAAAATCCAACGATTCTCTTACATCCAATAACCAGATGTACATTGGCAAAGGCTATATACCATCGGCTGCAAATTTCGATTACAAATACGATAAACCAAATTACGGCAATCAAGATATTGTAATAACCACAGCCAGCGCGGGAACTTACTATATAGTGTATTCAAAAATAACTGCTACGGCACCTACACAAAACGTTACCCTAAAAGCAGTAAAACTTCCATTTGCTATTTTAACGGTGCAAAGCGGTAGTGGAGGAAATACAGGTAATGTAACAGTAAAAATTGATGGTTCTTTGTTTAACAATAGCATGACTGGTAGATTGTATAATGGTTCTACCTCTATACCAGCAACAGCCATATACTTTACAAACAGCACAACAGTATATGCCACATTTAATTTGGCAGGCAGGCCACTGGGTATTTATAATGTAGAGCTTCGCAAAACAACCGATAGCACCACGGCAACATTGTTTAATAGCTTCTCTATTGTACCTGCAAACAATGGTGGGCTAATAACAGGCGGCGGCATAAACGGAATACCTGGCAATGGAAACGACCCGGGATGTGCACCTAATGCACCAAGTGGGTTGAACGCACAATTGGTTTCGGAACTGGTGTTGCCAAATAAAGTTTTTGGTGGATGGGTATTCGTAATTCAAATAAACTATAATAATCCAACCAATGTAGATATACCTGCGCAAACCAGGGTATTGTATTGTATAGATGGTTTCCCTATTGCAACCACACAAGCAGGCGTAGCTACAGGCACAAGTAGTTTGTACATAGAGTTGACTGAGCCTGGCGGTCCTCCGGGTATTATAAGAGCTGGCGGCAGTGGCACGATTACATTGTATAGCAAAGCGCCCATTTCATTCCCAGCGCATCAATATGGAAATTATATTTTGAAATAATAGCATAAAAAATTAAAATAGCAAATCATGTTTTCAATACATAAAAAATATTTCGTTTTTATTTTTGTTGCATTCCTTGTTGGAATAAAAGCATATGCACAAAATATAAATACACCCAACAAACCAGGGCCACTTGGCACAGAGGTAAATACTTTATCGGGTAATTTATTTCTAAGCAGAAATGATGTGTATATTCCTTGCAGAGGAATTGACATTAATCTTTCATTTTATTACAATAGTTTCAATTTTGAACAGAATGTAGGCTTTGGGAATGGATGGAGCTGTATGTACAACATTTATTATAAAAATGATACTGCCAGTGGAAAAACAATTTTTTGGGGAGATGCAAGAGAAGATAGTTACAAACTGAATGGTAGCAACTATATTCCACAAAATGGTATTTATAGTGCGCTTACACAATACCAACCCGGTAAATTTTTAGTTACAGAACAAGAAGGCATGAAATATTTCTTTGACAATGCCATCCATAAAAAAATTACTCGCATGCAAGAGCCCAATGGTAATTTTTTAAATTTTGGTTACACGGACAGTTTACTAACAACCATTACCAATACGGCTGGGCAAACCATTACCCTAGCATACAACAACAAAGGAAATATACAAACCATTACTGACGCCCTCACCACACCTGCACGTGTGTACACATATACATATGATAATGTAAATAATTTAAAACAAGTAATGGATGCGCTGGGCGGCACGAACAAATATACTTATTTGGTAAATGGCCCTATGAAAACCATAAGCGATAAAAACAACAATACCGCTGATATTATTTATTATGGTGATTATACCGTGCGTGAAATTGTGGGCTGCAACAAACGCCAAAGCTTTAGTTACGATACTACACTACAAGTAACCACTGTTACCGATTATTTGCAAAGTGGGGCTAACCAAGTAACCAAGTATCAATACAAAACTTTTGAAAACATTTCGTGGGTTACTGGCATGACCAGTAATTGCTGTGGATATGACATGACATTTGAATACGATAGCAAAGGAAATAAAACGAAACAAACCGATGCAAATGGAAATATTTCTACGTATACCTATGATAACAGAGGCAATATGCTTTCTATGAAAGATGCATTGAATCAAACAATGGGCTATACCTACTCTACCGATTTTAATAGGGTAACCAGTTACACAGATGCTAAAGGATTTAAAACCAATATTACATATGATGTAAAAGGAAATCTTACACAAATAGTAGAGCCCGGCAACTTGGTTTATACTGCTACATACAATGCAAATGGGGATATACTAAGTAGTACCGACCCTAATGGAAATATATTTACATACAACTACGATGCCCTTGGCAACCCTATAAATGTTACGGGGCCTAATGCATATAATGCAACATTGGGATTTGATGCTAGAGGAAATTTATTAGCTTATACTGATGCCCGCAATAATACCAGTAGCATGGAGTATGATATATTGGACAGATTGAAAAAAATTACCGACCCAATAAACAATAACATACAACTTACATACGATGCAGAAGGCAATGCTACTTTGGTGAAAAATCAAAACGCTGAAAACAGTTTATTGAAATACGATGCAAGTAACAGGCTGGTACAGTTTACAGATGCTATGAACAATAAAACAAATATAGCATACGATGCAATGGATAATATTACTAGCATTACAAATGCTATAAGTGCAAGTGCAATTTTTTCCTATGACACCAAAAATAGGTTAACGGTTATTAGAGATGCACTTGGCAACCAAACCAGCATGAGTTATGACGCTAAAGGAAATATAACTAGTACCACTTTACCAAACGGAAATCAACTAAATTATACTTATGATAATATAGATAGAAATACCCAGATAAGTGATATAAATGGTATCGTTGCACAATTGACGTATGATAAAAACAGCAATGTAACTAGTTTTAAAAACGGCACAGGTGCCACTACATTGACTGAATATGACAGTTTAAATAGGGTAAAAAAAATTACAGATGCACTTGGCAATTCATCGTTACTTGCCTATGATAAAAACAGCAATGTAGTTGCTTTTACTGATAGAAATGGCATTACCAAAACATTTACATATGATAGTTTAAATAGAGTAAAAACAGCAACAGATAACAATGGTTCTATTACAACTATTGGATACGATGCACAAGGAAATATAATTTCGCTTAATGATGCAAACAACAATACCACTAATTATACGTATGATAATTTGAACAGAGTAAAACGAACAACTTATCCTGATAACAGGTATATGGAGAATACATACGATAGCAAAGGGAATATTATCAGCAGAAGATTAACAGACGCTACCAATCTTGTTTTTACCTATGACACATTGAACCGTATCGTATCTAAATTATTACCAGACGGACAAATATACAGCTACACTTATGATGCAATAGGTAGGGTAAAAACTGCAACCAATAATGCAGGAACCGTTACATTGAATTATGATTTACTCAATCGTATCGTATCTGAAAGTTTTGGAGGAAGAACGGTAAACTATGCCTACAATACTGCAGGCAGAACACAAACAACAATTTATCCTGACAGTACAATCATAACAAAAATATTCGACACCCGTAACCGCTTAATCAGTATCAATAAAAATGGAGCAGCAATAGTTTCTTATCAATACAATAATGCAGACCTATTAATTTCTAAAACAGTTGCTAATGGTGTGGTTACTACCATGCAGTATGATAACGCCAATAGATTGATTAATTACACTACAACTAACAATATACAAAATGCCAACATTAGCTACGATAACGAAATGCAAAAAACAGCAGTTACTAAGGTAAACGCACCTACAAAATCTGAGCAATTTGTATACGATAACGGGCAAAGACTTACCAGTTATAAAAGAGGCATAGCAGGCAGCCCAGTTATTCAAAATAATTATACGTATGATGCACTTGGTAATAGAACCAATGCAAATTTAAATGGTACAAATACAACATATAGTACCAATAACTTAAACCAACTTACCAATAGCAATAATGGCTCACAAAATATAAATTTTACCTACGACAACAGAGGTAACCTTACGTTTGATGGTAATTATTTTAAAACATACGATGCAGAAAATAGATTGGTAAAAGACTCAGCTTCTACCACAAATGTACTAACCTATTTGTACGATGCATTGGGAAGAAGAACCCAGAAAAGCAACAATGGAAATATTTTAAATTATTCATTCTCTGGTCTATCTCAAATAGAAGAAAGGGACGCTACAGGCATCGTTAAAAACAAAACCATTTTTAGCAATTTCATTAACCCTGTTGTAAATGAAAAAAACGGGAGCAATTTTTATTATCACCAAAATGAATTAAACTCCGTAGAAGCCATAACTAACGAACAAGGAAGGGTACTAGAAAAATATGAATACGATGTGTATGGGCAGTTGAGTAGGTACGATTCTCTGGGCAATCCTTTGTCTTCATCAATTAGCGGGAATAGATTTGCTTACACTGGGCAAGAGTACGATAGTGCTACCAATAGTTATCGTTTCTTTTTTAGAAACTATAGCCCTAAAACTGGCACTTTTAACCAAAGAGATTTAATTGGATATCAAGATGGGATGGGACTTTATCAGTATGTTGGTAATAACCCTGCTAATGGGATAGATGTTCTAGGGCTAGCAGAAGACCCTTGTGCGGGATCAGGAAAACACTTAATGAATGAAAATGAAAAATACTGGGCTGATAAACTTTCTACATTGGCAAAAACTTTAACCATTCTCAAGGCAGAATTAAAAGATACTAAGTATGATTTTTCAAAAAATGATAAATTTAAAGCGGCTTCCCTTATTTTAAAAATCACAAACCTTCTTCTAAAAATACACAAGATAAATGTAGAATGGAGCAACATGAGTGACAAGGATATAGGAGTAGCAATTGGAGAATTAGAATTATCAACTGCATCCATTGCAAGCGACCTTGGAGCCTTTAATGCAGTACCAGGTTTCAAAAACGCTCTTAGTGCGTACGGTGTTATTGATGCAAAGATTACTTTGATAACAGGAAAATCTATTCCATATCATTATGCCCATTTAAGCGATAGGTCTGAAAAACTTGGAGAAGATATTGCGCACTCAATTCCGTTGAGCCAAAGAAATTATAATAAAGATGAGGAATATTTAAGAGCTGTTGTTAAAGTACACGGAGAGGACATGGCAAATTGGACAGATGAAGCTAAAGATACTTATGAAAGGCATCGATTAGCCACTAGTCATAAGTTTCATTATACTGGAAATAAAAAGCCAGACTGTCCACAAAACTCAAATCCCAACGGCACCCGAAAACCACCTCCTGGCCCCGGCGGAAACAACCCCGGCGACTCCACCGAAGTCATCCAATCTCTCGATCCCAATGCAATTCTTGGTCCAGATGGTGTTCCTTCAAGAAAATGGGTAAGTGTAAATGATGTATTGCCTTATACCATTTTATGTGAAAACGATAAAACCGCAACGGCACCTGCTAAGTATGTAAAAATAATTTACCCGATAGATGCCAAGCAAGCGGCTGGTACGTTTAACCTAGGCAGTTTTGGTTTCAATAACCAAACCTTTAGCATACCACCCAACACGCCAGCTTATTCGCAACGTTTAGATGCAAGGGATTCATTGGGTCTGTTTGTAGATATTACTGCAGGCTTGGATGTTACTACCAACCAAGCTTTCTGGGAGTTTCAAAGCATAGACCCACTTACACTGTTGCCTCCAACAGATCCTACCAAAGGGTTCTTGTTATTGCAAGATAGCACCAAGCCTACTTATGGGCATGGCTTTGTGAACTTTAGCATCAAACCAAAACAAACAGCTATTACCTTAGATACCATACATGCCGAAGCAAAAATTGTATTTGATGGCAACGATACCATTCCTACAAATTACCATACCAATACGATAGATGCATTTGCACCTACAAGCCATATGAATCCTTTGCCTGCAAATTCTCCAAACCCCGTTGCACTGAGTTGGACAGGTACGGATGATGTAGGTGGCTGCGGTGTAAAGTCATACACATTGTATGTATCTACAAACGGTGTTAGTTTCTATATCTTAAAATCCGGTATTACCAGAACAGATACTACCATAAGGCTCTCGCCCGACTCTAGCTATTGCTTCTTTGTATTGGCTACAGATAGTGTAGGCAATACAGAAACGCTAAGGCAAAGCGAAATAAAATGTACCATAGTAAGTGGTGGTCCTTTACCCGTTACTTGGCTTTATTTTAAAGGTACAAACCAAGGTAAAGATAATTTGCTGGAATGGGCTACAGCCAGTGAGCAAAATACCAAGGAGTTCATTTTAGAACGTTCGGTTACTGGTAATATCTTTAATGCTATTGCCACAATAAAAGCGGCAGGTAATAGCAGCAATACAAAAATATATCCATACAAAGATGCCAATATTGATAAGCTCAACAGCAATGTATTTTTCTATAGGGTAAAACAAATAGATGTAAACGGTAGTTTTAAATACAGCAATATCGTACGATTAAACTACGATTTGAAAGATGTGCCAAAGTCTATTGTGTACCCTAATCCAACACAGGGATTGATTACCGTAACTATTGGAGATAGGAAATTGTTGGGTACTATAGCAACTGTACTAGATGTAAATGGCAGAATATTGCAGCAAGTAAAAATTACTGCACAAAGTCAATCATTTAATTTTTCTTCCTATACCAATGGTACTTATTTGATTCGTTTAGAAAACAAAGAAGTACTGCGTATTCTAAAACAATAATTGCAGCGCAAAAAGCCTATTGGGGAATAGAGGGTTTTGATTTTAATTAAAGTCTCGTTACACATGTAGCGAGACTTTTTTAATTTTAATCCTAAAAGTAGTGTTATAAAATATACATAGCCCCTATAAAACTTTGTACACGTTGTTATCGCTCTTTATTTGTGTGAAATAAAATATTACCCTTTGCATTCGTTGTTTTCGCTGTTTCTTTGTATGAAATAAAATATTACCCTTAGTGTTCGTTATTACCGCTGTTTCTTTGTGTGAAATAAAAAACATATAATTGTGAAAAGGAAAATTTATTTTTGGTTTAATCCTTTTTAAATAATTACCCATGCATAAACTTATTTTCATATTCATAATTGCTTTTACATGCACAAACATACAAGCGCAGGACGTTCCATTTATTCGTTTAGTAGAACTTACTAAACCTATTAATACCGTTACAAGCTCCAGGCAATTCATTATAGGAAGTACTTGCAAAACATGCTTGCTTACCATAAATGATAATGCAGTAAGGGTGTATAGCACAGGTGCTTTTGCGTTTGAAGTAAATTTAAAACCGGGCGATACAAGCTATCTCATTACCGCCACAAATGCAGCAGGCAAAACAGCTACCAAAACCATGGGCTTTTCTTATACTCCACCCAAACCTACAGAGCCAGTAAAAACTTTGGGTATAGAAAGCATTCAAACTTACCCAGAAGGTAATTTGGTCTTAATGGCTGGCGATAAAATACAATTTAAAGTAAAGGCTTTTCCAGCAAGCAATGTAAGTACCATCAATGGAACGGTGTTATATGAATTACCCATTAGTGCTACCAAAGGAATGCCCGGCATTTACCAAGGTGAATACATTGTAAAAGCAACGGATAGTTTTGCTGCCAAAAAAATTCCAATAACCATCACAAAAGATGAACAAAAAATAACATCAGAAACAAAAAATACATTTGCCATATTAAATCCATTGAGTAGCGATGTATGTATTACCAAAGGCAGGCTTGCACATTTGTTGTATGGCATTGGTGATGACAGATTGGGCGGTGCAAAAATTGGATACATAGATAGTATGATACCATTGAAAATTATTGGTAAGGTAGGCGGCGATTATAAAGTGCAATTGGCACCATACAAAACGGCTTATATACCCAATGATGTTGTTACACTTGCACCCAAAGGCACATTCGTGAGTACATCACTCACTGAGCGCTGGCAGGTGTTTGGCGATAGTGCTTTCGATTATGTGACGGTAGGACTTACGAGTAAATTACCTTATCAATCATTTCAAGAAGTAGATCCGTCTAAAATTGTAGTAGATATTTTTGGAGCTACCAATAATACCAATTGGATAACGCAATTGCAAAGTGTAAAAGAAATAAAAAATGTGACCTACGAGCAAGTGCAAGATGGTATTTTTCGCATTAGCATTTTTTTAAAACACAAACAACATTGGGGGCATAGTATTTATTACAAGGGCAACCTGCTTACCATAAAAATAAAACAACAGCCTACAAGTTTGGCTTTAAAAAATTTAACCATTGCTGTAGATGCTGGGCATGGTGGTAGCAATACAGGCGCTGGTGGGCCCACCGGGGTTTCCGAGAAAGATTTAACATTGGCCATATCGTTAAAACTGCAACAAAGCTTAGAAAGAGAAGGTGTAAAAGTAATAATGACCCGTACCACGGAAAAGTTTGTAGACAATAAAGAACGTATTTTAATTTACAGGGACAATACGCCCGACTTGCTTATCAGCATACACCTCAATTCATCAGCCGATCCCATACGTGCGGGAGGCACCAGCTCCTTGTACAGGTATATAGGTTTTAGAAATTTGAGTTATAATATAAATAAACGCATGCTACAACTTGGCCTTAAAGAATATGGCAATATCAGTTCTTTCAATTTTATGCTCAATAGCCCTACGGAATATCCCAATGCATTGGTAGAAACATTGTTCCTTAGCAATCCTGCAGAAGAAGAATTGGTTTTGGACCCAGCATTTCAACAAAAAATGGCTGATAAGATTGTTGCGGGGATAAAAGATTTTTTGGCGGGGGTGGTGGAGGAGAAATAATTCCGCCAAAAAACAAACTACTTAAAAACCTCATTCAACACCCCGGCCAAGTGCACCCCACCCTTTAGCAATTGGTCATTCATGGACGCCACAAATTTAAAATTGTATAAAAAATCCAATCGGCTATCGGGTACGGTTTCTGTATATACTTTTTCAGCAAGTTGGTAGGTATCGTACATCCATTGGGTAAGCGTTTGCTTTTGCCACTTGGTGCGTTGTGCCAGTGTGGTACGGTTTATAGCAGTGGCGTATTCTGTATAACTCAGCTCTTGAAAACCAACTAAGCGCTCATCCCATACTTGGTGTAGGTTTACCTCTTCGTTAAACCATTTTACTTTTATGGCGTTGCCGCCTCTATCTTCTAACCTTCCTAGGTGCAAGGGTTGGTGTATATCGCCTATAATGTGTATGAGCAGGCGCACGTACAATTGCTTTGTTTCTAGTGGC
>JANMGS010000227.1:0-1589 GCA_031374745.1 Ferruginibacter sp.
TAAATAATCATATTGGCATACCACTTACTCTTCTCAAAATTCCAATAAATACAGAAGTTGCCGTTGTTGAAATGGGTGCAAATCATCAAAAG
This sequence comes from Ferruginibacter sp., assembly GCA_031374745.1. Lineage (GTDB taxonomy): Bacteria > Bacteroidota > Bacteroidia > Chitinophagales > Chitinophagaceae > Ferruginibacter. The sequence continues at coordinate 93 of JANMGS010000227.1, forward strand.
GAAATTGCCGGCTATTGTACCTATGTGTTACCTACTCATGGTTTAATAAACAATGTAGGCAAAGCACATTTAGAAGGTTTTGGAGGCATTGAAGGTGTAAAAAAAGGTAAGGGAGAATTGTATGACTTCATAAGAGAAACGGATGGAACTATTTTTATAAATTCTGATTTTGATTATTTAGAGGAGATGAGTGAAAATATATCAAAAAAAATTACATATGGAACAAACAGTGCCAAAACATCAGGTAAAATAATTGATAACGAACCATTTTTAGAAGTTGAAATTACCAGTAACCCTGAAATAGGAGCTATTAAAACCAAGCTAGTTGGAGATTATAATTGTCCAAACATATTGGCGGCAGTTGCTGTTGGAAAATATTTTGGAGTGCCATCCAAAAAAATAAAAGAAGCTATCGAAAATTATACTCCATCAAATAGCCGCTCTCAACTAATTCAAAAAGGAACAAATCAAATCATTTTGGATGCATATAATGCCAACCCCAGCAGTATGAAGCTGGCCATTGAAAACTTTGCAAGGCTACATGCTGAAAAAAAAATACTGATGCTCGGTGCTATGGCCGAATTGGGAGATGAAAGTCTTTTGGAACATGAACAAATACTTGAACTTATTAAATCATTCAATTGGTATAAAGTTGTACTTGTTGGAGGTGATTTTTTAAACCTCAATCATCCTTACCTGAACTTTGCAACTTCCATTGAAGCAAAAAAATGGTTTAAAGATCAAAATTTTGAGCAATGCCACATCCTTATAAAAGGTTCCAGAAGTATGAGAATGGAAGAAATCGTAGAATAGTTTAGGAAAATTCAGAAAAATAGGTAAATTTACGGTCGAAAAGAATACTACTTTAACCCGAAAATCCAACCCTTTTTAAAACTAAATAAATCTGTTCCTATTCAGAACTATTAACCTAGTTCCCGCATGAAAAAAAATTTACTTTTAGCACTTATATTATTTGTGCTTAATTCAACAGTTACCGTTGGTCAACCCTGGCCTTTTGGTTTTGCAAAACCAAATTGTACTTATATAAATGGGTCACAACCACTTAACCCAAGATGTACAAAATGGCCAGTAGTAAATAATGGTAGCTGGAATGCTGGCAGTACTTGGAATGGAGGAACTTTGCCTGCTCACAACGATATTGTTTGTATTCCATTTGGCATTACAGTACAAATGACTGGTCAAATTTATCAAGATGGAGGACCCGCCTGCCCTGTAAGTAATACAACCAATACACCAACCCTGCACATATTTATCTGCGGAATTTTAAATTTTGACAACAATCCTAAAGGAAAATTATATCTTGGCTGTAATAGTTCGCTTGTTATTTACACAGGTGGGCAAATTATTTCTTCTGGCGGCAATGCTGATTTAATTAATATTTCCCCTGCTGGTGATGTTTGGAGAACAAACAACACTACCGTAACAGGGCCATATACTATTACTGGAAATGGCCAAGGCCCAGGGGTATTGCCAGTA
>JANMGS010000810.1:0-1588 GCA_031374745.1 Ferruginibacter sp.
TGCCAGGCTCAATAAAAGATATTTTGGCGGGGAAAGTATTTGTATTTGACATTTCATATGTCTTTATATTGGTCGCGATTATTTTTGTGGCTATTCCAACTCTTATGATTTTCCTTTCTGTTGTCCTACCTGCTAAAGTAAATCGTCGGACAAACATAATCGTGGCTACGGTATTTATTCCTTATTTGTTGTTTAATTTGGAAGGAGAGGCTTGGGTGTATATGTATTTTGCTGCTGCTGTAGAAGTCGTTCTTCTTTGTTTAATTATCCGTTATGCATGGAAATGGCCTCGTATTGAAGCTTGAAAAACCTAACAAAATGTCTTTAACAAATGATAAAGTCAGATAAAACACCAGCCACCAACATGGGTATTGCTGCAAGTCTGGCAGGACCTTGTAATCTTCGGCTGTATCAGTCATTGGCCCGAATAGCAGTGCTAGTGTTTTGACCTTTTCGAAGTACTCTGATAATCAGAAGCACAGGACAGGATTCGGACATTCTTTACTTCAGCCTGCTCAAATGATTACATTCGAGTTGGGAAAAGGAAGAGTGGTCATTTCATCTGATGCCACATTTTTCTCAGCACAAAAAGTAACTATGAAAGATGGAGCAAAATTTAATTTGGGAATGAGCCAAAGTGATTTTGATAATCGCCAACTCGTATTGAATATTATGCACTGGCTTTCAAGATTATATTGATCGCTAATTAGCAAATCTTCATCTATACAGATTTATTCAATTAACTAAATCCCAATTTACAAAACGGCAGCCAACATTAGTATTGCCAATAGTGGGGCTGGACAGTGGATCAATCAGCAGCGGTAATTCTGTTGTGCTGTGGCTCGGGGCTTGACGAATAAAGCCCAGCTTTAGTTCTTAAATATTTAACTTTATCAAAAAACCAGGCAGCAGTTCCGGGCGGACGAATATAAAATTCCCGACCATCGGCAATACCAGCTCGTTAGCAGCAATGCTTGGCGACATCGCATCTTTGTATTGACTGCAAAAAACAAACAAACAAAAAAATTAACTTTGACAAACATAAACAAGAAAATAAAATGGCTACAAAAAATCAAATCGGACTTGACAAAGCAAAAAGCAAATCACTTGCAGACGGATTGAACAATCTTTTAGCCGACTACATGATGTTCTACCAGAATACTAGAGGTTTACATTGGAATATCAAAGGCGAAAAATTTTTTGAATTGCATTTGAAATTTGAAGAACTATACACAAACCTTCTTTTGAAAGTAGATGAAGTGGCTGAAAGAATTTTAACATTGGGTGCAACACCACTTCACACTTTTGACGACTACAAAAACACAGCTAAAATTGAGAGTGTAAAAGATGTTTCAGATGGTAAAAAAGGAGTTCAGACAATTTTAGACGCATTTCAAATTCTCATTGTCAGACAACGAGAACTCCTAAATCTTTCTGCCGATGTTGGTGACGAAGGAACAAATGCACTTATGAGTGATTACATCCGAGAACAAGAAAAATTTGTTTGGATGTATTCTTCCTTCTTGAAAAAATAAAGTCAACCGCAAGTATGAAACGACACGATAACGAACTACTAAAAAGCGTGTCG
>JANMGS010000098.1:0-18357 GCA_031374745.1 Ferruginibacter sp.
TACGTTTATAGCAAAAAGAGCCATAAGTGCATTTCCATCGGCACCAAGTAAAAACCTACTGCCTTTCTTTTTTTTATAATCCTCTTTATGAAAACGATCGGATTCTCCCATTAGAATTTATTTATTATGCAAAAATACAAAGGGAAATTGATGTATGGATAAATTGGGTGCATTTAAAAATGTAGCAGTTTGCAAAAAGGCTTGTTTACCTTCTTACGATACAATAATTTTGAAATTACCAACAAAGGTTTACAACCTTTGCGACAAGGTTATTCTTTTTTTAGTATCACACATTTTACTTCTATACTTGCTTTTTCCTTTTGCGCCACTAAGTCTAGAGATTCTAGGTTTACGATAGCTTTCTGTATATAATCGGGTAAATATTTTAGCAAGGAAATGGGGGCTTTTGCAAAAAGTAAATGTACAAATAAGAGGCAGTTCGAATTTTTATTGGCAGGGCTTTGTATATAGTTATTAGAAATGATGGTCAATACACTGTCGTTTTTTTTTGTACAATAGGATTTTACAAAAGGTATTGGCAAAAATAAATTGCCGTTGTTGGTTTGTTCTATTTTTTTATCCATTTGCCAATTGTTCAAAATAGTCGAAATTGAATCGCCTACAATACTAAATTCAAAAGCGGGTTCTTCCACATTATTGACTACTACTTTTTCTACTTTATTAAAATCATCGTCATACGTATAGGTAATGGCAGAATCTATGCGAGGTAGTATACTGGTAATATCTAATTGATAATATCGATTGCTTTTTAATAGCAATGAATCAATGTTGAGATTCATAGCTTTTGAAATATTGGTTTTTACTGTATCGTTTATCAAACCATAAACAGAAGCCGTAGGTTGTGTAAACCCGATTGTAAGCAATGAGTTTGCAGAATAGGTAAAATTGTTTTCTTTAAAATCAAGTTGGTTGTTGGGCGTTAGCGTACCCTTTATTTCAATTTTTCCCTTATCAAAATTTGCAGAAACAATACCATCTTTCCCAAAGAATTTATTGGCAGTAAAATGCATGGCTACATGGCTATTTGCATCCACTATTTTTGTAAGTGTTTCCTTGGCAATAAATTCTTTTTGTACAAAAAGCTCCTCTGCTACTTTTGCTACATCACGCTTTGTAGCTGTTGCCCAATTGGTAACCAATATTTTTCCTTCTTTTTTATATAATAGGATACCCAATGCCGTATTCAAAAAAAGGCTTGAGTCCTGTTGTACAAAATGTTGTTGTAACAAACCCTTCGTAAAGTTATCTTCATTTTTTATTTTGAGGAGCGTGTACCAAGTGGTAATGGGTTGTTCTTTTATATGAAATAATAAAACAAAATCAGGTATATCTATTATATCTTTCCACTCTACTTCATCGCTCTTTTTAGATTTATTGCTGCTTATTTTCCATTGGCTAGGTGTAGTAATGATGTTCCAAAGAATGGTATTGGTTATTCTTTTTACATCTAATGCTATAATACTATCCGCACTTTTTGGTACGGCGGCTAGGTCAAGCTTTTTATAGAATAATTTTATGTAACCGAACGCCAACCCTCCAATAAGTAAAAGCAATACCCAGCTTTTTTTATTCATTTAATCTGCTTTTTGTGTTTGCGTTATTCTTTCTTCTTCCATTAGATTGTTAAAGGTTTCTAGCATATTAAAAATAAATTCTAAGCTGTTTGTATGGTTGCCTGTAATACTTATCGTTGTAGTTCCTTGTATCATTCCATCTTTGTAACTGCTTGCTGTATTTATATTGCCCATGTTGTCTTTCATGTAAGTGGCCATTTTTTTATTGGTAACCGAACTAGCTTCGGAACCTAATATTTCAAATAGCTTTTTTGAGTCGATGTTTATGGAATAGTTATTATTAAGGATGGCATTTTTTGTAGCCGCTTCCACCATAAATCCGGTATTATTAAGCGTGTTGTTTACGGCTTCTTTTGAAGTGGTTACAAGCGCTTTGCCATCTTTTACCATGAAGTATAAGCTGCCAATGGGGTATTTTGTACTATCAAATGCCAGTTCGTAATAGCCGCCCTTATCTTTGTAATTGTATTTTTCTTTTTCTGCATATTTTAAAGGAATTTTAGCAAGCTTTTGCATAAAATCTTCCCTTCTTGTTTCCATTACAAAAGTAAAATTTGGAGCTAATTCCTTTTTGCTTTTTTTTACTTCTTTCTGTTTAAATTCATTGTCATAGGAATAATCAATATAATCTACCATTTTGGTTTTCATATCGTGCATTACAAATAAATAGTTGCCAGGCATTAAATCTGCAATACCCTTTTCGTCTATTAATATCTGCAATAAATCTATATAAATATTAATGGCTTCGCTGTATTCGCTCATGTAGGGAATATTGCTCATGTACTTTTTTATTACGGTGTAATAATAATTTATCATGGCCTCTGTATTTATGCTCATAGAAAAGTAACCGATATTGCCAGGGTTTACGTAATTTGTTAAGGAGTTACTCTGCTTGCTATTCATTACCTCTTTGCCCAAGGTTGCTTCTTCTTCATTTTGAGAATAGCTCTTTTGTTCCATTCTCATTTTATCTTTTTCGAAATAAATATTTAACGCACTTTTAAAACCTTGTGTACTGTCTTTTTGGTAAGATGGTTTTGCGTAACGTAAGATCGAATACATATCTCGAGAAAAATAATTTTGATATTGCGATAGTAAATTTTCGCTATTTATCCAAAGACTTACATGCGCATTAGGTTCTACCACTTTTGTATAGCCAAGGTTATTTTCTATGCTTTTTATATTTCCAAAAAAAACGGTACTCATAATTTTTTCCGCATTGGCGGCTTGCTTTTTCTTGGCAAGTATATCCTGCTGCTGCTCCCACAATTCTCTTTTTCTATTTTCGATGCTATCTTCTTCAGATGAATAAGGTACTGTAACAGCCAAGTCTTCTTCTATTACTAGGTCTTCATCATATTTTTTCTTTTTGGGTGCGATTTTCTTTTTTACAGTTCCCTTTTTTGCAACAGGTTTCTTTTTACCCTTGTCTAATTTTTTGGGAACTTTATATCCATCTTTTACAATTTTAGGTGGCGTAAAAGTAGGGGCCGATGGAGCCACTGTATCTGTAGCTATTGTAACATCGGTTGTAACAGTCACCGTATCACTTTTATATTTATGGGTATAATAACTTTCCTTATTTCGATACGTAGTATTTACAATCACTGCCAATCTATCATTCCAGCCCACATATGTATTTTCTGAAATGGATAAGAATTGGAAATCATTTTTTTGTTCTGTTTTATTTTTAGCGCTATAGGATGTTTTTATTAGTTGCAAAAATTGTGAACTATTTTTTATATGCATCATTGTAACAAAGCTTAGCATAGAGTCATCTGCCGCTATATACTGGTAACTATCTTCCTCTAAATTTATACCCATATTTTGTACCGATGTAAGGGTATCTACCCCCATCATTTTAAACAAGTTTTCTTTTATAAATTTATAGGTATCTAATTTTTTTACGGGAACATTTTTACTAAAATTTTCGCCTGCATATTTTATAACCATGGTAGCCGAAGCAGGCACTTTTGATAGCAAGTTTTGTGCTTGCAAATTTGATAGCACAAAACATAAAAGGAAAAAGGCAATGAATATTTTTTTCATTATTACTTGTTTAAAGTTATTTTATTTTCTATTGATTTTCTTTCTGTGATTATATCCAATGCATTTTGCTGTAACATGACTGCTTTTTTACTAGGCGATATCTTTGCATCTTTGTTAGAAACACTGTTTACTGTATTTTCAAATTTATAGATAGCCGTATAATTTGCAGCGGTAAAAACTTCTTTATCTGCATTGCTCATTTTATTGTAGTCTTGCTTTAAAGATAGTTTGTTTATTCTGGCAAATATGTTTGAGGCAATATCAAAATCATAACTTTTTTCAATGTACTTGTTGTTGTTTTTATCGCTGGCAGCTACATTTTTTATAATAGCATTTAGCTGATTTACTTTGGTAAAATTGCAGGTGATATTGGCTATGTAATTATCAAAATCCATACTGGTTTTTACATTTGTAATGCCAGCAGTTTTAGATACAGCTTTTTCTATTTCTTTTATTTTTTGTTTAACCTCATTTTCACTTGGTACATCATGTCCATTTATTGTTTTCATTTTCATGATGGAATTAATCTTGGTTTTGCTTTTACTCAAGTTAAGCGTCAATTGAAAATTGCCCGACCCATCGTTTTTTAGAAAAACTTGTTCTACTATTTCAAAACAGCTTGTGAAAAACAGGGAGGAAACAAGAAGTAGAAAGTAGGTTATTTTTTTCATTGTAAATTATTATTACAAAGCTATTTAATTATTTTTAGTCTTTTCCATTAAGTATTGTAATTTTAATGAAACCGAAATTCTCATTTTGGTGAAGTATCTAATGTTTAATAATGCCAAAACATGAAAAAATTAGTATTTGTAGGACTTTTTATTTGTTTTTATTTTTCAGGTATTTCTCAAGATAGGTTGCCTAGTTATCCTCAAATACTAAACCACTTCTTTTCAAAGTATAAAGGGTCTCAGATAAATGAAAATTATACTTCATTTGCAAAAAAGAAAGATGGATGGTATGTACAGCAAGTCAATAGATATAGCGGCGATAGTTTATTAAATGAAACACTATTTTGGTCATTATCAAAAAATGCTTTCATAAGTTTACCATCTTATTCGGAAACGGATACTAGCCAAGATATTGAAAACGCTGTTCAGCCATATCTATCCGACGCTTCGTTACTTTATGGCTTTGAAAGATGCAGCTATTTTGGATATAATGGGTGGAATATTGATGTGATCAATGAATTTAAAGAGGTAGAAGTATTGAATGATACATTGTTGGAAAGTTTAGCAAGGGCGTATGCATTCACATCTGATCAATATTTTTGGCATCAGTATGGAGGCTTAGATTCAAACAAAGATCCACTTAAAATTAAACTGAAAAGGACCGAAATTCCTTCTGAAGAAAGAATAAAACAAGCAAAATTCAATTTAGTCAAATCTATAGAGACATTAGTTAGGTTGGAAAAGCAAAATCCAAATTATAGAACACTCATCGGTAGTATTCACTTAAAGATTTTTAATGAAACTATTCACGGATACAGCCTAATGGTAATGGCACAAAGTATAAATCAGGCTAGATATTTCTTTGATAACGCATTTCTAGCTAAACCCTATGTAAACCAAGCTAAAAATTACCTGAATTCTTGTGATAAGAATGCAATCATATTTACGTATGGCGATAACGATACTTATCAGCTTTGGTATGTACAAGAAAAAGAAAATTTCCGAAAGGATGTCTTAGTAATAAATACCAATCTTTTGGGCTTACCTATTTATGTGGATATGTTAAAGAAAGGGAAAAAGGTAAAACTTACCATTCCTTCGAGTTTTTATAAAAGTAATGGTTCCGATATTTCTTATTTTAAAGAAAATACAAAAGTGAAGTGCGGTAAAAATGTATTGTATGATGGATTCGAAAAATCAATTTTTTCCCATCAGTTTCCAGAGGTAAATGCTTTTCCTTCGCCTAATAGAGATACAGTAAGTACTTACCCTTGCCAGCATTACTTAATTCCAATAAACTTCCATTCCAATTTTTTGTCAAAGGGGGTTACAAATAAACAATTTCAAGAAATTGAAGTAAATCTTAATACTTACATTTATTTTAATGAATTGGCCATGATAAATATAATTAATGGCAACATTAATAGTAGGCCAATATATTTTAGTTCAAAACCCAATATGCCATTTTCAAATACTACTTTACAGCAAGGACTATTAGATAAACTTGTAAATCCTGATTTGTTAAAAAATAATAGCATTAAAGATTTTGTTGAGGCGCAATTGGAAAATTTTATAGAAAGAACCTATGTCCCTGTTTTGAGTAATACAAACACCATGATATATGATGGCGACAATTGTTTTGCCCAATTATATGCTACAGTTGTAGAATACCACATTGCAAGAGCTGATTTTGTTTCTGCAAAAAGTTGGACAAAAAAAGCCCTTTCGAAAATAAACAATTTTGAAAACCATACAATCTATACAATTGGAGCTTTAGCAAGAATGTCTTTGATAGCTAGAAACTATAAAGAGGCAAAGGAGTTGTATACATTTTATTTTAAGAAAATGGTAGCTAATTATTTCGAACCAAATGCTATGGACACATATAAATCTAAATCCGAATGCTTAGAAGAGTTAAATGGCATAAAGCAATTGTTTGAAGAGGAAGATATTTCAGTCGAAGAAATGGATTTATTAATTAAGCAATTAGGGAATTAGAACGTTTCAATAGAATGTTTTTTTATTTGTCTTATTCTGAAAGTAAACAATTAAAAAACCAGTAAGCGCTCCGCCAATATGTGCAAAATGAGCAACATTGTCTCCTGGCCTGCCAGCTATACCACTAAACAAATCTATAGCAATAAAACCTAGCACAGCCCATTTTGCTTTTACAGGAATTGGTATGGGAATAATAAGCATTTCTGTATTGGGAAATAGGTAACCAAATGCAGCAATTACGCCCATGATAGCTCCTGAAGCCCCTACAGTTGCATTCATCCTAAGTATTTGTTGATATTGTTGTACATCACTAAAACTTAAAATCATTTTGTCGATATTTCTAAACTCATATGCATAAGACCCCATTTGAACCAAAGCGGCTCCTATGCCACATATGAAATAAAAGATGAGAAATCTTTTTGGTCCCCAAATCCGCTCTATGGTAGAACCAAACATATAAAGTGCAAACATGTTGAAAAGGATATGCATAAAACCTCCGTGCATAAACATGTGGGTTATTATTTGGTAAAGCTTAAAATCATCAGACTTGTAATGATGCAAAGCAAACAAATCTGTAACATTGCTTTCAGTATTTAAACCACCAAACATCATCTGTGCAATGAATACAATCGCATTCAAGATTATTAGGTTTATTACCGCTGATGATGATCTTAAAAAGTTATTTCCGTAATTATTATAAGACATTTTTAATTTTAAATTTAAGTGACAATTGTTGTGCCTATTTTAATCGGCTGTCATAAAGGCTTTTGGTGGTATTCTTAGAAACCATTAACCCTCATTATTTTTCAACACCAACCTAGCCACACATTCTATATGATGTGTATGTGGAAACATATCTACCGGTTGGGTTTTTTCTACATTGTATTTTTCGCTAAGCAATAAAATATCCCTGGCCATTGTAGCGGTATTACAACTTACATATACAATTACCGGTGCAGCTATTTCTAGTAATTTGGCAACCAATTTATCATGCATACCCACTCTCGGCGGGTCGGTTATAACAACATCTGGCCTGCCATGCTGGGCAAAGAAATCATCGTTACAAATTTTTATTACGTCGCCAGCAAAAAACTCGGCGTGTGTTATGTTGTTATTAGCGGCATTTTTTTTAGCATCTTCTATGGCATCCTCTATAAGCTCTACCCCAATAATTTTTTTTGCCATTGGGCTTACAAAAATGCCAATGCTACCGGTACCGCAATATAAATCATACACTATCTCCTCACCCGTTAGCTGGGCAAAATCCCTTGTGATGCTGTATAACTTTTCTGCTTGTTTTGTATTGGTTTGAAAAAACGATTTTGGGCTTATGATGAACTCAAAAGTTTCCCCATTGGGTCCTGTCGATAATTTTTCTGTTACATACCCTTTGCCAAAATATACCTGTGGAGTAAGGTCATAAATGGTATCGTTCCATTTTGGATTTATGGTGTACAATAAAGTAGTAATTTCAGGCACACTTAATAATAGTGCATCTAGTAGGATTTTAGTATTTATTTCATCTTCATAATTTATACAAAGATTTACCATCAGCTCTCCAGTAGTACAATAGCGCACTATCAAATTTCTAAGCCAGCCAGTATGCTCTTTGATATCGTAAAAAGGGTACTTATTTTCTTCGGCTATGGCACGCATGCTGTTGCGAATGCGGTTGTTTACATCATCCATCAAAAAGCATTCGAAAATGTTGATGGTTTTGTCAAATACCCTAGGCGCATGATAGCCCAAAGAATCTTGTTCGGTATCAATAGCATCATTGCCTATTTCTTCAGAAGTTAAATACCTTTTATTGCTAAAAGTAAATTCTAATTTATTTCTATAAAGCTGGTGCTCATCTGCACCCACGATGGGCAACATGTCAGCATTGGTTACTTTTCCAATACGTATCAAATTTTGTTCAGCCTCTTGTTGTTTGTATTGCAGTTGTTTTTCGTAGGGTAGCATTTGCCATTTACAACCCCCACATACGCCAAAATGCTTACAAAAAGGAGTTATCCTATCAGCCGAAGGCGATACCAACTTCAAAACCCTAGCTTCTGCCCAGTCTTTTTTATTTTTTACAAGTAAAATATCTACTACATCACCAGGTATTGCCCCTTCTGTAAATATTACTTTGCCATCGTGCCTTGCAATGGCTTTTCCTTGAGCGGCATAGTCTGTTATAACAATAGATTCTAATATTATTCTTTTATTCTTTTTTCTCACAGAGCAAAAATACTATTTCTTATAGCATTATAGGATGTTAAAAAACTAAAAATCGTTGTTTTCTAGAATGAAAAATTTCAATTTAACCGCATTTTTTAGATACATTTGACAACTTTTATAATAAATCGATGAAAAAATATATACTATTTATCCTGCTAGTTTCCGCTAATTATTATGCTAAGGCACAAGGGTATAAAATTTCTGTAAAAGTTAATTGCAAAAATGGTATCGTGAACCTTGCATACCGAATGGGAAAAGATTTTCTTTTACAAGATTCCGCTAAAGTAAGCAAAACGGGTGTCGCTCTTTTTAAATCTGCAAAAAAAGTACCAGCTGGTATTTATACTATTTTCTTTCCCGGAAATAGGATCTCTGCAGATTTCCTAATAGATAAAGAGCAAAATATTAATATCGTAGCAGATACCAATCATATAGATAAGATACAAATAACAGGTTCCCCTGCCAATATAGATTTTCAAAAGTACCAAGCATTTGTAAGTGTAAAGGGTAAGCTACTCGAACAAGCAAAGAAGGCTTTTAATGCTGCTACATCAAAGGCAGATTCTGTAAAAAATGAATCAGCTTTTAAAAAATTAAACGATGAGCTCAATGTATACAGAGAAGGGGTGATAAAAGGCAAACCAACGTCTATGTTGGCGGTGCTCTTAAATGCTTTAAGGGAGCCTGCCCTTCCTACCAAAGTGCCCTTAACCCTAAATGATTCTTTGGAAAATTATTATTTTTATAAAAACCATTATTGGGATGGGATAAGTTTTATGGATGATAGGATCATTCGTACACCGTTTTTTCAACCAAAATTGGAAACGTATTATAGGCAAGTAATGTCTCAATCATCGGATAGCCTTATTAAAGATATAGACTACAAATTATTGCTTGCCAGATCAAATCCAGAGATGTACAAATTTTTGCTAAATTGGTTTACGGATGAATACATTAACCCAAAATACATGGGTCAAGATGCTGTATTTGTTCATTTGTATCAACAATACCATAGCAAAGGGGTGAGCAATTGGCTCAATAAATACCAGGACAGTATTATCAGTAGAAGGGCATTTATGCTTATGAGTAATTTGTTGGGCGAAAGGGCTGCCAACATGGAATTTGTAAATAGTGCAGGGAAAGTAAATGCATTGTATGATGTAGATGCAGCCTTCACGCTTGTAGTATTTTGGGACCCTAATTGTGGCCATTGCAAAGAGGAAATACCAAGGATAGATTCATTTTATAGAGCTGTCTGGCAAAAGAAAGGATTGAAAATATATGCAGTACTTTCAGAAACTGATAAGGTAAAAGAGGCATGGTCCAATTACATCGTTGAGCATAAAATTGAAGATTGGGTACACGTATATCAAACAAAAGAAATGGTAGAATCGGATACCAAAGACCAAAGACCATCATTCAGGCAGTTGTATGATATAGTCGTTACACCTACCGTTTATTTGCTCGATAAAGAAAAGCGTATCATTGCAAAGAAACTTACGCTTGAACAATTGAATGATTTTTTGGAAGTGAAAATAAAAAATGGACATTAAAATAGGAACGAAAATAAATCTTAACAGCTTTGCATTTGGTTAGAAACAATTGTTTAACTTAATATCATTTCAAAATCAGCTTATACTTATATTAAAAAGAATGAAAAAGTTTTCTATTATTTTTCTTACTGTTTGTAGTTTTTGCGCTGCTTCTGCACAACAGCTATTTACTTTTGGGAATAGCGAAACCAGTAAAGCAGAATTTTTAAGGGCTTACAATAAAAATAAACCTTCTACTTCAGATAAAGAAAAAGCTTTGCGGGAGTATTTAGAATTGTATACCAATTTTAAATTGAAAGTAAAAGCAGCGCAAGAAATGAGGTTAGATACGATATCGCAAATTCGTTATGACATTGAGAATTTTAGAGACCAAGTAATTGATAATTATTTGAACGACGAAAAGGGAATGCAAGTACTGGTAAATGAAGCAATAGAAAGAGCCGCCAAAGATATTCATGTATATTATTTTTCAGTACCTGTTCTGGCAAATGCAATACCAGCCGATACATTAAAAGCGTACAATGCTGCTATGGAATTATACAATGCGCTAAAGAAAAATAAAACAACAGACTATGCAGAAATTGTTACCAATATTTCGGCGAAATCTTTTCCGGTAAAATTTGCCGATATTGGTTTCCAGACTGTATTTGCGCTTCCTTATGAGTATGAAAATATGATGTATAATACAGCTGTAGGAGAGGTGAGTTCGCCTTATAGGAGCAACAAAGGTTGGGTAGTATTTAAAATTGTAGGGCAAAGGCCTGCAGTAGGTACATGGAAAGTAGCACAACTTCTTTTTGCCTACCCACCTAATGCAGATTATGATGCAAAAATGAAAGTGAAACAAAGAGCAGATTCTGTTTTTGGATTGTTAAAAGCGGGTCTTATGTTTAGCGAAGCAGCTACAACATATAGCGACGATAGAATGACCAATACGGGTGGGGGTGAATTGCCAGAGTTTGGCTCAGGAAAATACAACAACGTTTTTGAGAAAAGCGTTTTTGAATTGCAAAAAGACAATGATATAACCAATCCATTTGAGACAAACTTTGGTTACCATATTGTAAAACGATTAGGCCATACGCCTATTCCTACCGATAAGAATGATGCGGCATACCAATTCATTATCAAACAAAAAGTAACACAGGATACTCGTATTAATAAGGAAAAAGAAAAATTTGCAAAAGACATTACTGCTAAAACAGGAATTAAAAGGGTTGCAGCAATAACCAACGAAATGCTTTTTAGTAATGCAGATTCTTTGATGAAAGACCCATCCGAAGCAAAAATAGCTTCGCTTCCCATCAGTAAAAAAGCAATACTGGGTTTTAAAGATGGAACACAATTAAAAGGAAGCGATTGGCTAAAATTTGTTAGGGATTATAAATCCAATCCAGAAGCAGTTTCACTTGAAAATAAAGCCCTGTTTGGTAAATTTTTTGAAAAAGCTGTGTTAGATTATTATAAAAAGCATTTGGAAGAATACAACAACGAATTTAAATACCAGATGCAAGAATTTAAGGAAGGTAATTTGCTTTTCGAAATTATGGAGCGAAATGTATGGAGTAAAGCAGGTGCTGATTCTATAGGATTAAGGAAATATTTTGAAGCCAATAAGCAAAATTATAAATGGGGTGCAAGTGCAGATGTATTGGTATTTAATTGTGCCAATGAAATAACAGCAAAGCAAGCATTGGAAGATAGCAAAAAAGGAATTTCTTGGAGTACCATTGCGCAGGAAAGTAAAAATCAAATACAGGCAGATAGTGGACGAAATGAATTGTCACAGATTTTAGACAGCTTAAACAATGGTAAACCAGCGATCGGTAGCTATTCGCCCTTTATTATAAACTCAGATGGTAGTGCAACATTTGTAAAGTATATAAAATTGTACGAAGCAGGTATGCAACGATCATTTTCGGAAGCAAGGGGACTAGTGATAAATGATTACCAAAATGTGTTAGAAAAGCAATGGGTAGATAATTTGAGAAAAAAATATACTGTTAAATACAATGAAGCTACTTTTAGAGAAATGCTCAAATAAGGAATTAAAAAAGGATGTCAAGCATTTTAACTTGGCATCCTTTTTATAACCAAGTACGATATATTACATAATTTGTTTAACTACTTCTGCAATTAACAACGGCCTTCCCAAAGTATAATAATGCAAAGCAGGGACACCCGCTTTTTTCAATTCAATAGATTGTTGAAGCAACCATGCAGCACCTACCTTTTCTACATCTTCATCCGTTTTGCAACTTATTACTGCATTGCTAAGATCGGTAGGCAATTCTATCGAAAATATTTTTGGCAACATAGTAAGTTGTTTCTTATTATAAATCGGTTTTAATCCTGGGATGATAGGTACATTTATACCAATGGCTCTACAAGCCTCTACAAAAGCAAAATATTTTTT
The DNA here is from genome assembly GCA_031374745.1 of Ferruginibacter sp. GTDB lineage: Bacteria > Bacteroidota > Bacteroidia > Chitinophagales > Chitinophagaceae > Ferruginibacter. Next base: position 12,509 of record JANMGS010000098.1, read on the forward strand.
ATTATCAAAAAACATTTGTGTAATGATGTAATCTGCCCCAGCATCTACCTTATCTTTTAAAAACTGTAAATCGGTATCCATATTGGGCGATTCGAAATGTTTTTCCGGATATCCAGCTACGCCAATGCAAAATTTAGTTTTTGCTGTATTTTTCAACTCCTCTTCTTGATAAATGCCCGAATTTAGATTTTGTACCTGTTTCAATAGATCAATGGCATAATTATGACCTCCTGGTTCTGCTTCAAAACTGGTTTCATTTTTTGCTGCATCTCCACGAAGCACCAGTACATTATCAATACCCAAGTAGTTTAAATTTATCAAAGCGTCTTCTGTTTCGTTTACGCTGAAACCACCACAAATAAGATGTGGTACTGTATCTACATTGTATTTGTTCATTATTGCTGCACAAATAGATTCAGTTCCTGGGCGCTTACGCACCACTACTTTTGTAAAATTACCATCGGCTGTTTTTTTAAAAACATGCTCACTGCGATGATAGGTAACATTAATAAAAGAGGGCTTTAATTCCATCAGCGGATCGAGATGGCTGTACAAAGATTGTATACCTTTACCTTTAAGTGGTGGTAATATTTCGAAAGAGATAACGGTGTCTTTTGCTTGGTTTAAGTGGTCTATTACTTTCATATTCTTTTTTCTGTAAAGGGTTTTACCTGTTGGTTCCCAGAAATTCTTGCAAATTTACTGAAGCAAAGGCAAATACTTAAAACATTTACGAGCTGTTAAAAATGAAGGTTCACTTTTATTGCAATTATTTCTTTCTTAAATTTGTAAAAAATACATTTCCACTTGAGCCTAACCATTCAAACCAAAGACCTAGTAAAAATATACGGTAGTCGTACAGTCGTAAATAAAGTTTCCTTTAATGTAAAGCAAGGTGAAATTGTGGGGCTACTTGGCCCCAATGGAGCAGGTAAAACTACTTCATTTTATCAAGTAGTTGGTTTGGTAAAACCAGATGAAGGAGAGGTTTTTTTAAATGATATTAATATTACCAAACTACCCATGTATAAACGTGCTCAAATGGGCATTGGATATTTGCCACAAGAAGCCAGTATTTTTCGCAAACTAAGTGTAGAAGATAATATTACTGCAGTGCTAGAAATGACATCGCTTAAAAAAGCTGCACAAAAAGAAAAATTAGAATCTTTGCTAAATGAATTTCGCTTGCAGCATGTAAGAAAAAACAATGGTGATACCCTAAGTGGTGGCGAAAGGAGAAGAACTGAAATAGCCCGTGCGCTTGCTGTAGATCCTAAATTTATTTTGTTGGATGAGCCATTTGCAGGAGTAGATCCTATTGCGGTAGAAGATATTCAAGAAATTATTGCAAAACTTAAATATAAAAATATTGGTATTCTTATAACCGATCATAATGTAAATGAAACGCTTTCTATTTGCGATAGAGCCTACTTGCTTATTGACGGTAGCATTTTTAAACATGGTACTGCCGAAGAATTGGCGGGAGATGAACAGGTAAGAAGATTATACTTAGGTAAAAACTTTGAGTTGAAACGTAAAGATTATTTACACGACAAAGCGGCTATGTAAAAGGTTATGCTAACCTGGTTGTTTTTTAAGTTTCTTATTACAAACTATATAAGCTAGCATAGCTCCAGTGCAGTCTGCAGCCCAATCCCACAAATCAAATGCCCTAAAAGGAATAAAGAATTTTTGTATAAATTCTGTAGCAAGACCCCATACACTTACTGCAAGCGCTGTTTTAATAATAATTTGTAGTTTTTCTTTTTTTACTAAACTTGAACGTACATAAGGTAGCATAAATAAAAATGCCAGTATGCCAAACAACCCAGCATGCACCCATTTGTCAAAAAATATAGAATCCAACCAACTTGTTTTAGGAAATTGATTACCTGGAAGGCAAATTAAAATAAGCACTAAAAAAAACCAGGCAATGCCTGGCATGAATTTTTTAAGAGGTATCATTCTATTGTTTATAGTTGTACAACCTAGCTCTATCTATTATGAGTGGGTTTCGGAGTTTTTATCCTACCAATGCCCCATATGCTTCTGCAGACATTAAATTATCTACATCTCCAGGGTTGCCTACTTTTACTTTTACAATCCAACCTGCCCCATAAGGATCACTATTTACAAGCTCAGGATTAGCTTCTAGGGCTGGGTTTACTTCCAGTACTGTGCCAGCTACCGGCAAAAAAAGATCGCTTACCGTTTTTACCGCTTCTACTGTTCCAAAAACTTCCTCTGCAGCAAGTGCCTTTCCAATGGTTGATATGTCTATGTAAACGATATCACCTAGCTCGCCTTGAGCAAATTCAGTAATACCTATAGTAGCAGTATCGCCTTCTATACTTATCCATTCGTGGTCCTTGGTGTATTTTAAATTTTGTGGGTAGCTCATGTTTTTAATTGTTTAATTAGCCCCCTAAATCCCCCGAAGGGGGACTTTTGAAGCTCGTGATTATTGAATTACTTTTACTGTTTCATTGTTTCCCTTTTGCACATTTGCACATTTTCACATTATTTTATTAGCTCCATCTTCATCCGCACATCACCTACTGGTCTATCCGCTTGTCCTTTTTGTACGCTGGCTATTTTATCAATTACTTCAAGCCCTTTAATTACTTCACCAAAAACGGTATAATTCATATCCAAAAAAGGAGTACCACCCACTGTCTTGTATGCCAATCTCTGCTCAGGACTGAATTTTCTACCCATTTGCATTTCCATCCCGTTCAATTCATCATCTGAATACTTTTTGCCTTGTACTATATAAAATTGGCAAGCACTACTTGCTTTTTCTGGGTTGCCATCTCTTGCTGCGCAAAGTGTTCCTTTCTTATGAAATAAAGTAGGATTAAATTCTGCAGGTATTCTTGTCATATCGCCACCTCCATTGCCAAGCATAACTCCTGGTTGGGCATATTTACTTTGTGGATCGCCACCCTGTATCATAAAATCACTTATCACTCTATGAAAAATTAAGCTATCATAAAAATGTTCACTTACTAGTTTTGCAAAATTATCTCTGTGCAATGGAGTAGAATCATACAGTTTTACAATAATCACTCCTGAGTCGGTAGTAATTTTTACTTTGATGGAGTTATCAATTACTTTAGTGCTTAAAGTTCTTTTTGTTACTGGTCTAGCCGAACCAACTGGTTTTACAATTTTTTTAGTTACAACTTTCTTTTTTACTTGAGCATTGGTTTCATTTGCCACAAATACCATTGCGCAGCATAATAATAATCTAAAAACGTTCTTCATTTTCTATTTTTGTTTATATAAATCCTTGGGTTTGAAAATACAATAATATTCTAATTATTTATGAATTATAACTTTTCGTTTTCAAGAAATCAGATAATGATTTTGGTAATTGCGCATCTACTAAAAATTTCACGAGGCTAATTTATAAATGCTTTTTACTTGGGTAAGTTTTGCTGCATATGCAATGCATGCCAAAAAATCTTCCTTTTCTAAATCTTCATAATCACCTAAAAGTTCATCTATTGTCATTCCAGATGCTAGTAATTCTAGCATACTCTCTACAGGGTATCTTTTACCTCTAATGGTTGGCTTACCATGACAGATATTTGAGTCAATTGTTATTCTATTTAAATATGAATCTGTCATTTCCTAATTTTTAAAAGTAATGTACAAAAATAAAAAAATTACTTCAACAAATTTTATATAAATCCCTGGGTTTGAAAATACAATAATACATGATCTTTTAGAAAATTTTCTTGGTCATCTAAATAAAGTTCAGGCAATGCTTTTAACTGCGTAAAATGCGGCCAACCTTCTTCGTCGAGCCCATCGTGACTGTAAAAACCACTTGCCTGCAAAATAGTACAAATAGCAATATGCATCAAATCTTGTTTTTGCTCTTTGCTAAAATCTTGCGGTCCCTGCCCAAGCTCTTGCACGCCTATGAGCAGTAATACGCCATTCATGTCTGGTTTTATGCCAAAATGATCTTTTAATTTGATTCTAAGCTTAAGCCAACGTACTTGTAAGTCTTGTTCCACATGTTGCATGCTGCAAATGTAACAAATAAGATTTTCCAATAAAAAAATTGAACCACAAAGACCACAAAGTTTTTTGCTGCCTGCAGAAAGTAAGGCAGGTGCATTTTGCGCATTTGCCCATTTGCCCATTTTCCCATTTTTCCATTTGCCCGTATATTTGCAAAATAACCATATAATATGTTACAAATAAATTACATAAGACAAAATACAGCAATAGTAAAGGAAAAACTGGCGGTAAAAAACTTTGGCAATATTAATCTGGTAGATGAAATAATAGCTTTAGATGAAGAAATTCGCAAACTAAAAGTTGCTACAGAAGCACTTCAAGCATCCGTAAATACTGCTTCTAAAGAAATAGGTTCGCTTATGGCAAAAGGAGAAATTGATATTGCCAATACCAAACGAGCAGAAGTAAACAACTGGAAAGAAGAACTAAATTCGGGTAAAACTGCTTTACAATCCATGGAAGAAGATTTTACAAATAAAATTTTATTGCTTCCCAATTTACCCCATACAAGCGTACCGCTCGGCAATGCGGCAGAGGATAATGTAACCGTGCTTACAGGTGGTAACATGCCCACACTACCCGATAATGCAAAGCCACATTGGGAGTTAATAAAAGACTATGATCTTATAAACTTTGAACTAGGTGCAAAGCTTGCTGGCAGTGGTTTTCCTGTATATAAAGGCAAAGGAGCAAAATTACAAAGGGCACTTATTCAATATTTTTTAGATTACAATATAGAAGCTGGCTATACAGAATTTATACCACCACTTATGGTAAACGAAACCACGGCTTATGGTACCGGTAGCTTGCCAGATAAAGAGGGGCAAATGTACCATATTACCGAAGACAAGTTGTACTTGATACCAACTGCTGAAGTGCCAGTAACCAATGTATACAGCAATGAGATTGTAAAAGAGGCTGACCTTCCTGTAAAAATGACGGCTTATACTCCCTGCTTTAGAAGAGAAGCGGGTAGTTTTGGTAGCGATGTGCGTGGTTTGAATAGGGTACACCAATTTGATAAAGTAGAAATAATACAAATAACCTACCCGCAAAATAGCTACGATGTTTTAGAGGAAATGGTAAATCACGTAGAAAGATTGTTGCAGTTTTTAGAATTGCCTTATCGCATTTTAAAATTATGTGGAGGCGATATGAGTTTTACTTCTGCGCTTACGTATGATTTTGAAGTTTTTTCTGCTGCACAAAAAAAGTGGCTTGAGGTAAGTTCTGTGAGTAATTTCGAATCTTTTCAAACCAATAGGATGAAAATTCGTTACAAAGATGAAGAAGGTAAAACTCAACTATTACATACACTCAATGGCTCTAGCCTTGCACTACCGAGGATTGTAGCCGCTTTGTTGGAAAACAATCAAAAAGAAGATGGTATTCATTTGCCAAAAGTATTACATCAATATTTTGGTGCTGCTAAAATCAGCAACGCCTAAAACGATAGGTTAACAACCCTGTCTTATTATTAATCTAAAGTAGCAAATGAAAATTATTACTGTTATTTCGTTCCTTTCCATTGTATTATTTAGTTGTGCTAAAAAAATAACAACTGCAAGTACAAAAACAAACATAGAAAATCCTAATAAACAAATTGAGTTGCCCAAAGAAATAATTGCAGTACCCAAAGAAGCAATTGTAAAACCTTCAGAAATAATAAAGGAACCAGAAGAAGTAGTAAATGGCAAATTGGTTTTTGAATCAAAATGTGGTCGTTGTCACGACTTAAAAACACCTTCAGATTATATAGCCGAAAAATGGGTTAAGATTATAGATTGGATGGCGCCAAAAGCAAAATTGGATGC
>JANMGS010000872.1:0-1744 GCA_031374745.1 Ferruginibacter sp.
AAACAAGAAGCAGATTTATTAGGTTATGATAATCATCCCTACGATGCATTGATGAACGACTATGACAAAGGGTTGACAACAGTTATAGTAGATAAGTTATTTGAAGACCTACGACCACAATTGTCTGATTTGTTAAACAAGATAGCCTTAAAACCGCAAGTAGATGACTCAATCCTGCACCAGCATTTTGACAAAGCCAGCCAATGGGATGCAGGTTTAGAAATATTGAGAAGAATGCATTTTAATTTTGATGCAGGTAGACAGGATATAAGTGAGCATCCATTTACTACCAACTTTAGTAGTACAGACGTGAGGGTAACAACAAGGGTAGATGAAAATGATTTTGGTAACATGTTGTGGAGTTGCATACACGAGGGTGGCCATGCATTGTACGAACAGGGCTTACCCGAGCATGAGTATGGAATGCCACTTGGAGAGTATTGTAGCCTTAGCATACATGAAAGCCAGAGCCGCTTGTGGGAAAATTGTATTGGGCGTGGAATTTCTTTTTGGAATTATAATTATTCTTATTTGCAGGAAAAATTCCCTGAACAACTCAAGAATGTGCCTCTAAACAGTTTCTATAATGCTATTAATAAAGTGCAGCCTTCTTTAATACGTACAGAGGCAGATGAACTTACCTATCATTTTCATGTAATGATACGATATGAAATAGAAAAATTATTAATTGAGGGCATGATTGTTGCGAAGGATATTCCTAGATACTGGAACGAAAAATACCAACAATACTTGGGTGTAACCGTACCAGATGATTTACAAGGATGCTTGCAAGATGTACATTGGAGCCATGGTAGTTTTGGATACTTTGCAACGTACCAGTATAGGCAGTTTGTATGCAGCACAATTTTACGTTAGTATAAAAAAGCAACATTTGGAGCTTGAAACAAATATTTCTAATGGAAAAACACAGGAAATATTTGAGTGGCTACAAAAGAACATTTATGCGTTTGGTAGATATTATAACTCAGAAATGCTTTGCAAAAATGCTACCGGGCAGTCTTTGAATAGTAAATTTTTTATTGATTATGCAAAAGAAAAATTTGTTAATATATATAAATTTCAATAATTTGTATAGGTATAATAGCGTTTTATCGAAATTTGAGTTGTGTTATTGAAAATAGATAGGTTATGAATATTCATTTATTAAATAGGTACAACCATTTTATTTTGGCAAGCTGAGTATTTATATTACTACCCATACACAATTTAAAGAGTAAATTTTCGTTTTACTTTTGCGACAATCAATTGCGGCTTATCCATCCGTATAAATAAAACAAAAAAACCTATGAGCGCAAAATCGCTCTTTAAATTATTGTGTTTATTCACACTGCTTTTAATGAGTTTTTCATTAAAGGCGCAGCTTGTTGCAGATTTTAATGCTACGCCTTTATCAGGCTGTGCCCCCTTTCAAGTTGTTTTTCAAGATGCAAGTACAGGAGGCGCTATTTCATGGGAATGGTATTTAGGCAATAGCCTCACACCAAATACCCAACAAAACCCACAAACTTTTTATGTAAATGCTGGTTCTTATACTGTAACACTCATTGTGAGAGATGCTGCTGGTAATACTTCTACCAAAACAAAAACGAATTATATAACCACTTTTGCTAAGCCAACAGTTAATTTTACTGCTACACCACTTACTGGATGTTTTAATTTGCCTGTTCAATTTAACGAGTCTAGCAATCCTGGTTCGGGTACTATTACCAATTGGTCTTGGGAT
>JANMGS010000010.1:0-1601 GCA_031374745.1 Ferruginibacter sp.
GGTTGGCAGAAAATTTGGGCATACCAAGGGGAGAGGCAAAAGAAATAATAGACAATTACAAAAAGGAATTTCCAGGCATTCAACAATATATGAATGATACAATAAACTTTTGCAAAGAAACGGGCTATGTAGAAACATTGATGGGCAGAAAGCGTTGGATAAAAGACATAAACAGTGCAAACTTTACCGTGCGTGGTTTTGCAGAAAGGAATGCCATTAACTCACCCATACAGGGTACAGCGGCAGATATGATAAAACTTGCGATGATAAAAATACAAGCCGCCCTTAAAGCGGGAAATTTTAAAAGTAAAATGCTGTTGCAAGTACACGATGAATTGGTTTTTGATGTGGCAAAAGACGAACTAGAGGCTATAAAACCATTGATATTGGAAAACATGAAATCGGCTTTAATTTTACCAAACGATGTACCCGCCGATGCGGAGTTGGGCAGTGGAGATAATTGGTTGTTGGCGCACTAGGAGTATTTAGTAGTTAGTATTAAGTATTGAGACTTGGTTTATGGTTCCTTAAACTTCTTTAACATAGTATTGATTTTTTAGACTTGCTGCATGTTCTTCAAATTTCTTTAATAAATTTTAAACTATAAATATCACTCTCTATTTTTCTTTTAAAAATTAACCCGTTAAAGACTAATCTAAATACTAATATCTAAATACTAATATCTAATTACTATGATCTTATACTGTTACGATGCATACTGCGGTTGGTGTTACGGTTTTAGCCCCGTTATAAAAAAAATTGCCGAAGATTATAAAACCGTCATGCCTTTAGAAGTGTTTAGTGGCGGAATGGTATTGCCTGAAAAACCCACACATATAAGGGCCACTGCAGCTTACATAGAAGGAGCTTACAAAAATGTAGAAGAACTTACAGGCATAAAATTTGGCGAAGATTATTTGTGGCATATTAAAAACCCCGAGGAAAGCGATTGGTATCCAAATTCGGAAAAGCCTGCCATAGCCATGTGTATTTTTAAAGAATATTACCCTGAAAGAGTAGTAGAATTTGCGGCAGATCTGCAATTTGCTTTGTTTGAAGAAGGTAGAGACCTTACAGATAATGAGGCTTATCGCCATCTATTAGAAAAATACAGTATACAAGCTGAAGTGTTTTACGAAAAGCTTGCAAGTGAGGCATATAAAGAAATGGCTTATTATGAATTTGCCTTGGTAAAACAATTACAAGTGAGCGGCTTCCCATGTGTGTTCGTACAAACGGACGAAACCAAATTTCATTTGGTAGCAAGGGGCTATACAGATTATGAAACCTTGAAAGGAAGGATAGAGAATGTTTTAAAAGAAGCAGCTTTATAATCCTATACATTTGCCCATTAATTTTGTATCGTCCGCTAACATTTTATTAATAACTTTATTGTATTGGCTTTTGTAAAAAACATATCGGGACCAGAATCGGATGGGGATCTTGTGCAACAGTACAAGACAAGTGGCGATATGGATATACTGGGCGATTTGTACAATCGTTATATGGAATTGGTATATGGTGTTTGTTTAAAATACCTAAAAGACAGTGAAGAGGCTAAAGACGCTGTGTTAAATATTTTTGAAGAACTGGTAACCAAG
>JANMGS010000060.1:0-22493 GCA_031374745.1 Ferruginibacter sp.
ATTGATTGTCCTGGGCTTAGGGTAGTAGTTGTTTTATCCATTCCTATAAATAGTTCACCTTCTATTACTTCAAAAGTTTCTTCAAACTTTGTGTGAAAATGTTTTGGATTACCTGTATGCGGCGCAACATCCATTTCTAAAACACTTATAGCATGGCCAGCATAAGCCGATTTAGTTATGTGTAATGTTTCCATAAAACTCTTTTTAAAATTTGAATGAATAACTGATACCTGGCGTTGGATTAATTTTTAAGTCTTGTCCCTTAGCTGCAACTGCTATAGCACCTAGCCTTACATTCAAACCCTTCCAGATCATCCAGCGAAAACCAGCTTCCATGCCTACTGCGTTTTTATTTTTATACTCACGGGTTAGCCCACGCATATAAGAAGCGCCTGCATAGAATGAAGAAGGGATTTCTTTTTTATCAACTGGAAGAAACCAGTAAGTAAGCCCTGTTTTTACAAAATTGGTATACTCCCCTGATTTAAACGCAGTAGTATAATACCCTGCATGAACGGATACATGCTGGTGGCGATATTCCAATCCAATGGATGGATTGCGAAAGCCATTAACACTGAATTCGTTTTTCGAAAATTTGCTTTGAGAAAAAGCGGAAGCTGATGCCAGTACAAGAACTGCTGTGATAATTTTTTTCATTTTAATTTACATTTTTAATTGTTATTTAATAATGCAAATCTCAGAACAGTAGATTTCTTTATACTGGACAAATGTCTAAAAGAAAAAATCAGCGTATTTTACTTCGTATCCTGCTTAGGTGGCGTGGGGTAACGCCGAGCATAGAAGCTAAATGTTGCAGCGGTATTTGCTGTAAAAGATGTGGTTCGTTTTTTAGCATTTTCTCGTACCGCTGTTCTGCTGTTAATACAATCAGGTCGTATCGGCTGGCATCAATACCACAAAGAGTGGCTTCCAGTAAGCCAATATAAAAGTCCTTAAAAGCAGGAATTTCATTCAACAGTATTTTCAGGTTTGTTTTACTAATCATACTGATGCTGCCATCCACCAGTGCTTTTACATTTTCTAATGAAGGTGCTTCGCTGATAAAACTCAACACCGAAGCAAAGAAAGTATTTTCGATCGATACATAGTTGGTTCTTTCTTCCCCGTCTTGAATAACATAGTATTGAAACATACCAGATTCTATAAACCCCATATACCTGCTAGTCTTACCCTCTTCTACGACAAAATCATTTTTTTTGAATGACTGTAATTCAAAAGCATGTAGGATTTTTTCCAAGTCGTCGCCTGCAAAGCCAATGGTTTCAAAATATGTTTTAACTTTTAGCATATGATACGTTTGACTTTATAAATTACTTAAGTTCTTTTAAGATTAAGTTCCACGGTGAGGGCAGACGATGTATGATTTTTAAAAAATGCCTGCCTATAATCCTGTGGTTAAATTTATACTTAAAAGTTGATGTAAACCCACATTGCAGAAAATCTATACTCAAATTCTGTCTCAGCGTGGTTATCGCACAAATAAACAATAAAATTAGATAGAAAACTTGTTACGAAACCCTACTTAATTACTTTGTAATCTCTACCGTTAGAAATTGTCAACACTTTCTTAGACAACAAAAAACATTCTAAAAATTTATAGGATGAGTTGATTATAATTCTAAGTTCTTTTGTGCGTCGGGCTTGCCTGACGGTAGGCAGGTTTTCACAGTTAGTTCTATTTTACTTCATATATTGTGCTTGTGAAAAACCCGCCAAACTGTTAAATCACATTTTCGCTTCAGAAGAGGTAGTATCCGTTGAGTTTTCCGCAAGCTCTTTTTCTAATTCCCTTAATACTAATTCTTTTCTTTTTCTATTAAAGCTAACTAGTTTTGGTAAATTCTTTTCTATCAAATGATGTAGCTTTACAAGGCCGTAAGCAATTGTTGCTAAACACAAAAACATTAGTAATTCATCATGATTGGTAATCAATTCAATTTTTGGGTGCAATATCAAATTGATGAATTCAAATGTAATCAATAATAGTGTTTCTCCAGCCACCACTATATGTTTTGATTTTGCAAATACACTTCTAGTAAATAATAAATAAATAATTATTAGAATTAACACAGCTATTCCAATTAGCGTAAAATTTGTAGACTGTTTGAAATGCTTTTTCTCTTCGTTTATTTTAAAATCATTTTGTATTTCTAAGGTCTGTTCATTTAAAGCCATAGTGAGTAACTGATTTTTGGCTTGCGTGCTAGAAATTTTGTCCTTTAAAGAATCTGCTAGATTTGAAAACAAGTAGGCACTATCAAAAAGCTTATTTTTAAAATAAATCTTGCTAAGTAATTCCGAATTTTCTAATATGTTTTCTGTGTAATTGTACATTTTCGAAATCTGATAACTTTCATTACTGTATTTTTTAGCTTCGTTATAGTTATTTATTTTCATAAGAAATTTTGCATATTCTGAGTATGAGTTGGCTAGATGTTTAAAGTCACTATTCGATTTGCTGAATTCAATTGCTTTTTTAAAATAATAATTTGCCAACTCTTTTTTATCCGAAAATTTTGAATTTAGTATTCCATAGTCTATATAAATTGAAGCTACTATATAAGCTGTATCCTTTGCAACTTTACTTTTTGATGTTGCCAATGATAAATAATTTTCAGCTTTTACCAAACTATCCATAAGCATATAGGTAGAAGCTAAATTGTCATATATATAAGTCGCTATCCTATTATATTTGATATTGTTGGGTTCTATAATTTCTTCAGCCTTGTGTAAGTATAATAATGATTTTTCATAATATTTCAAATGGCTGTAATTATCTCCAATATTGTTATTCATTATACAGTATAATATTCCAAAACGAGATGGGTCTTTCATTAAATGCAAACCTGTAAAGTAATATTTGAGCGCACTAACAAAATCGCTTTTTATTCTTGAGCAATTTCCAAGTTGCTTATTAGCGGCAACTATAAATGAATCATTTTTTAAAAAACTAGCAACAATTAAAGCCTCCTCTGCATATTTAAACATACTGTCAGAATTTCCAATTAAATAAAAATCCGACGCAATTTTATCCAACTTATAAAATTTTTCGGTACTTAGTTTAACTTGATTTACTCCAGTACCTTTTAGTATTGTATTTTGGCAAAAGGTAGTTTTTACTAAAATGGTGATTATAGAAATAATTAAAAACGTTCTCATATTTAAGCAATTAATATTTTAGGTAATTAATTCTTATACATATTAATTAATTTTTGATTAAAATCAGACAATAGTTTTAGAATGTTATTAAGAAGTTATTATACTTATTTGCCGATAGCTCGTAAAGTTTGGTATGTCCAAATTTGAATGTCCTGAATTAGTTCTCTTCCAACCTAAATTGTTCCTATATCTACAATGTATAAATAATGCCTAGCATTTACGAACTAGTATGGTTGGGATTTATTTTTACTTGAGATAGTTCTTAATTTGATAGTATGAGGCGAAAGTTTTTATGAAATAGGCAACTTAGATACTTGCGGCAGTAGGGGGCAGTTACTTTTACTAGTTTTAAATGCTACAGTTTTAGTACGATTGACTTGAGCAAATTACATTTTCCTTGCATTATGAATTATTTAAACTATCGTATTCTGTAATCGCTTCCTTCACGGTATACTTTTGAGATTTAGTTAGATAAAGTTGAGATTCAATTTTTTCAATATTGTAGTGCAGAAAATTCAAATGTTCTATTTCATTTTCATTTTCGCTAATAAAGTTATTTATAGCGTAAGAAACCAGTACAAAATTTTCCTCTGACTGAATTCCAATATGGTATAGTGCGTCCAAAACGTAACTTTCCAAATCATTAAAGTGGTCTTTCTTAAATTCTGGTTTTTTAGCCAACTTTAAAAGCTCAAGTAGAGTGGGAATAGTTTCAGGGTCTTTTAATGCTGCTGAACTTCCCATGCGATAACTATATTCAAAATTTGGATCTCGTTTTTCTAATATAATTTCTGCTATGAAATTAAATCCAGCTAAATCGTTAAGCTGAGTCAAAAATCTGGCTGCAGATAACTTGTTGTTCAATAATTCCAATTCATCTGAAATAATTTTTTTGAGGTAATTCAATAAGAATTCCCTAGAGTCTTCATTTGAAATTAAAATTGGTATTGCCTTCCACCTTAGTTCATCTTCGCCAATATTTATTAAAACCTCGTGCATCGCGGCTAAATTTTTTGTTTGTTTAAAATATAAATCCAACACTTGTTCCCTTAAATCTTTTCTAATTTCAGGGTTTTTTAAGTCCCGTAAAATAAATGGATATGCGGTTTTTATATTGTTATCTATTGCATAAATTGCGTTACTTGACCATACATGATATTCGGAAATTGATTTACTGAGATTATCACACACTTTTATAGCTATACTTTGTTTGTCAACAAAATTTTCTATTTTTTTAATGGTTACCGATTTGTCCAAATCACCCTGACGTTCAAAATCATAAAACAGTGTAAATTCCAAAATTTTAATTGTAGGCAAAATGATATTCAATTCATTTATAAAAAACCATAATTTATTGATTTCATTATTTATAGAAATCCCATTATTTTTTGAAACAATGGCTTTTTCAATAGAAGTTGTATTTGATATTTTAAGGCACCAAGTAGTTATAAATTCTAATTGTTCTGTACTAATTTGAACCCACTCATTTTTATTACCATGAATTACCTGATAGATTTCATCAATCTTATACTTCTCAAAAACATCTTCATTCGTCATCCATTTAGCTATTTCATAATAATTAATAGATCTTTCATTGGATGTAAAGTCTCTTACAAGTTCAAGTGCCGATGAAATAAAATAATCATTAGTCTTCAGATAATTTTCACCTCGTACTTTCCACAAATCATTTCTCTCTAGTTCATCTTTTCCAATTTCAGTAAATATTCTTTTTATTTCGATTAACAAATCTTCTTTGTTAAACAGAAGATTAAAACTTTCTTGTGCCTTTCTTTTATTTACTTCAGTCCAATCAATATACTGAGGCCTTTGCAATACCGGACCTGACAAAAGTTTTATGTCATTCTCTAATAACTCAACTAACTCGAAATTCTTATCACTAGGAGCAAAATTCCGAATTAATACTTCATAAATTTCCTCAACATTCTGATTAGTAAAATCCCTATTACCATAACCTTTAATAAATAAACCCAAGATTTCTTTATCCATCAATAATTCTAATAAAAACCATTTGTCATAATCTTTAATAGTATCATCATTCCAAATTTTCAAAAAGGTTTTCCATCTAGTATTTGACCTTTCAAAGAAAACGCTAATCTGCAATGCATATTCCCTTTCATATTCAGCTCCTGCAGAGACAAAAACATCATAAATATCGTCATACAATGAATCATCATCATTATAATTTTCAAAGGCATTTTTAAGGATTGATTCAATAACATCTTTATTGTCATACCTATTAATACGACGCCTATCTTCTCTGTTATTGAGGTTCGAAAAAATCTTTTTTAAAGCTGGTTTAGATTTCATTTTGGAAAGCCCTTCCCTTAATTGCCAACTTTCATCCATTAAATTTGTAGACTCCCTGTCTTCAAAAGCATCTTCCATCTCCGCCAAATTAAGGCCTTCAAGAAAAAGGTCAGCAAATTGATCAATGTATTCCGAACAATTGATTAGCTTATATAAACCGGCTCTCACATACTGATTTTTTCGCTTAGAATATTTATTTACAAAATGATCCACGGTATCTTTATCAGTAATTTTTAGATTACCAAGGGCATAAAGTACCTGATGAATCATATAAGCATCTGCATTTTCAATTTCCAAAAGAGCAATTAAAACGGTTTTAATTTTCACCTTAATTTGTGGTTCAAATTCCTGTAAATTATAGTTGTCAATCAATGAAATTGCATTGAGCCTATTTATTCTAGTGTTTGAGGAGTTTTGAATCTCACTCACTAAAAATTCTATAGATTCGGCAAATGAAGCAAATTGTGTTAGTTCGTTATTATTGAACTTATTTGAGGATAACCAAATTTCCTTTTCTTTATAGAAATTAAATATTTGTTTAAATATTTGAGTTCTTAAATTTTTGTCAATTCTGTCCGGCTCAAATTTTACAATGATTTCCTTGTCTTTATCAACAAGCCAATTTATAAGTTGGATTCTAAGTTCTTTTTCACTAGTACTGATAAAAAATGATAAAGTATTGACCCAAGTAGGTTTTAATCGATTATGTAAGGGGGGAAACGAAATAGCTTTTATTAATTTATCAAATGGTTGTCTTTTCAATACAGCAGATGCCAAAAATTCCTGAATATTATTATGTTCAAACATCCAATACCCTGTTTTTGGATTTTTGGCAAATGTAGAAAAGCGTTTTATTTGGTTATAATCCTCTTTTAGAGGTAATATTGCGTCAAGTTCATCATCTGTAATAAAATTCTTACCCATAACTTCCATTACAAATGCTACACGCTCTAACAAATCTAAAATTGCTTTTTTTCCTTTAGGAAGATCTATAGTAGTTTTATAATGCTCTTTATCTTGTTCAATCATTGATAAAAGCGAATCCTCAATAATTTTCAAGCGTCCCCCATTAAAATTTCCATTCTTAATGTAATATTTTATTAAAATGTCAAGAAAGAATGGTTTTTGAACAAGGTCTAAAAATGATTGGTTATAGATATCATCTATGAATTTTTCCCAATCTAAATTCGGAATTTTTTCAGTGTAAGTTTTAATCTCAGCTATTGAAATATCATTTAAAACAAAGACTTTGAAGCCAGTTAATGTTCCTGAATAAGATTCATTTGGAAGTTCATAAAAATTTGTACGACTTGAAATTACAAGCCTGATTTTTAAGTTTCTTTCCGAAAAATCTATTAGCTTTCTTACAGCCGTGTTAAAATGTTGAGGTTGAATTTCATCAAGACCATCAAGTAATAATAGCATAACATTAGGGTCTATTTCATTCCAACCTTTAGGCAAAAAATCTTCAATATTCTCATCTGTATAGGTATTAAATCTCTTGTATACGGAAATGAATGGGGTTGCCTGATCTAAGAAATATTTTGCTGTTTGTTGGAGCTCAACAGATTTACCAGAACCTGCATTTCCAAGCAGAACAATTCTTTTTTCTTGTTCAACTAAATCCTTAAGTTCAGGTTTTTCAATTTCTGTTCCCAACATCCTATAATGAAATGTTTCTGATTTTTGTGGCTGAGAAATAGACCTGTGTATATAGTGGTGTATTTCAGAAAATTCTGGAACAAAGTTTGAAATATCTACTTTGTTTGCAAAAGGCGTGACTTCTGAATTCAAGGCATTAATTGCTGCATGCTTGGCCTCTTTTAAATTGTTAATGCATAAATTCGTTGATATCCTTGTGAGTAAATCCATAATTAGCTTCTCAAACTGAGATGTATTATTAAATTTATTCACCCAATTATTTGCCATTTGTTTTTCTCTAAAAGCCAAAACTTTTCCAGCTTGCTCATGTTCAGTTAGAGAGTTTGGGGCGGTTTGTTTTTTAAAAAAAAAGTAAATTTCCGAAGGCCCTTTTCCTAAAAGTTTTTGATCAGTCGCTATAAAAAATTCTTCTTCTGTACCTGATTCATATGGCATATCTGTTTGTGGATTATTAGCGCCCGTAGGAGTACCAAATCGCATATGAAGTAATCCCAAATAAATATCGTATCCAGTAATATTGTCATTAATTATTTGTTGGAGCCTTTCACCAGTTTTGCCTATGATTTCAGAAAAGTCTCGAAAAGTTAAGTGGATATTACAATTGGAGCTTAATAAATTTTTGTTTACTCTTTCACAAACTTTAGCCACAATACCTTTCTCTTTATTTACATCTTTTGGGCATGAGACAAAAATTTGAATTTCAATGCTGTTAAGTGCCATAATTTATATTAACCTATTAAAGAGAAATAATTTTGATTTAGCAATCTGTGAGGAAAGAGGGTTTATTCCATTCTCCTCACAACGAATCTAATCAAAACATTCGCAAAAAACTTTGCTATTAAGTTTGCCAAGATATGGTGAAGTATTTATTAATTACCAATTGAGGAAAAAAAATTGGTCTCAAAGCTTTTCTATTTCAAAATAATCAAAATTACAATCCCTCTTAGCTTTACGCACAGCCAACCAATCATTAAAAATCTTTTCTTTAACGAAATTGTTTTGGGGGGAATAAAACAAAAATAAACAGTAAGTAAGCCAAAACAAAAAACATATTCTACGACAACGTCTTCACCACCCGCCCAATCATATTCCCATTATACCATACCTGCAAGGTATAATCGCCTTTGAGAAAGCTATCGGGCATAAGCGAAAAGTTTAGGCGTTTTTCTTCGCCTTGGGGTTCTACAAAAAGCTTGCGGGAGTACACTTTTTTTCCTTGGCTGGTTTCAAATGTGCCCGATTCCCAAGCGGAGTTTTTTATTACTCGGCCATCGGGTTGTACCACTACTACTATTACTTCGCCATTGCCTTTGCTGGCATTGGCTTTAAATAAAAAGGAGCCTACAATCTTTTCGGCATCGTCGGCAAAGGAGGTCTCTATTTCTTTGGCGTTGCTTTCTGCTATGGCAAATAAACGCAGGTCGCCAGCTAGGGTAATAGCTGTATTATTTGCAGGGGTTTTTTCTATTATCCCTTTGTTTTTTTCTTTGCCTGTATAACTTGTGGTAGTGCCAGATGTACTCATTTTGCTGTTAGCCATCAATTGCTCTATAAGCTTTTGCAAGCGCTTGTTCTCGCTCTCTACACCTGTGTATCGGTTTTGCAAAAGGGCTACTTTTAATTGCAGTTCTTCTATTTTTAACTTAGCAGTAGTTAGGTCGGCATCGGTACTTTGGTCTTTTAGTAGGGTGGCTATCTCCGATTTTAAGATATTCATCTCGGCAAACTTGGCCTTTACCTCTTTGTTTAATGGATTTACAGAATCTAATAGCAACGTACTATCTATTCCTTTTATGGTATTTGTATAGATACTTTGCAGCGAATCTCTTTCTGTAGATTTATTGTTTTGAATAGCCGATTTTTTTACACTTTTTGTTGGTTCTTTTATATACATGTTGTACACAGAAATCGCCAAAACAGTAGCGGATACTATTAGTAAAACAATAGAAGCATTCAGTAATTTGTCGTATTTATCTTCTCGCATATGGGATTTTAACGTTGGTACATGCGGAATTCCGTAGAATTGGAGATACCAAAGATGCAAAATAAAATTGATATTATGCAAATAGGCGAAAAAATTTATAGCTCCGTCGGTATAATTCAAGAATATTTACACAAAATGAAAATATAATAATTTGATAATCTTTTGTTTACAATGGGTTGATTTTTTTGCAGACACGCATAATTTTTTTCCTTCAATCCAAAATTAGCCACCCTCTTATTTATTAATTATGCACTTCTTGGTTCACATAAGCCGAAATCCAACCAACTTGACCATTTTTTACCAAAAAAAACTGCTTTTTCTCTAGCGTACCTTCAAATTGCCGCACAATTTTTAAGAGCAATGCAGTACCAGCCATCAAAGATTTTTGATCGAAAACCTTGTGTACCCTTTGTGCCTCGTTCATGATGGCATTTTTATCGAGCGTAATATCAGTAACTGTAGCAACCAACGCTTCTGGAGATAGCGACGCAAAATTATTGTTGAGCTTATCACTAAACGTTACCAACTCGTTGAACGTTAGAGGCACTACGGTATTTTCTATAAGCTCGGGATACATGAGTGTAGCGGCAGACCAAGCAATACCACCGCTAAAGGCAAAATAGTCGTTCATATTATAGGCACCACTCTCGTTTACTGCATATATGATTTCTTGCTCTGGTTCGCCCGTTATAACCCTGTACAATTGTTTTTTAAAATTGCTTACCGATTTATCTTCATCCAACCTTTTGTCGGTTGCATTGGTAATCGTTTTGGTGCCCCAAGTAAGGGTAAACAATTTCAACTCCTTGGTATTGCCATTTTTAAAATAGCCACCCTTGGTGTTTCCGCTTCCTATATCAATTAAAAAAGTATTGTATCTTCTGGCTTCTGGTACAATCCCTAAATGAGAAAGTTTGGCTTCCTCCATGGCATCTATTACGGGCACAAGCCTTTGCGGTTCATTTACCAATAATCTAAAGCTATCGGCCATCGATTTTATGAGAAAACTTTTGTTTTCTTTTTCGGCCTGCCCTTTTACTCCACTGCTTACAACCGTGTATATTTTACTGCTGGGTATACCATAGTCAGTATTGGCTGTATTATACAAACCTACCAATGCTTTAACTGTAGCAGCGAAGGATGCCGGAGAAAAAGAGATAAAATCTGTGTTTATGGAAGAGTCTTTAACTGCAGAGAAATTACCCGTATTTGCTGCATTTTTAGCCATTTGTATAATACTTAGCTTTACGCCCTTGGACCCGACTTCTATACCTGCGTATAGGTTTAGCTTTTTTATTTTATTGGATACGCTTGTTTGTGCAAATGCATTTATTTGGCAAAATATACTAAGGATAAAAAGGGTAGTTTTATACAGCTTTAATAACATTTTACGACAGATTTGAGTAAAAATACTATTAATTCTTTTTCAGTAATACGGTGTAGAGAAGTTGTGCAAATAAAATGGGCACATGCTGTTTGCCTTCGCAAAAAGAGTCTGGCTAATCGTCCATAGGAAAAAAATCTAACTAGTTTCTCAATTGCTGTGCCATAGTGGTAATAGACTATTTTTCACCGATACAAAATAAACACGCTGTATTTCTTCTTGTGCCCTTGTGGAAAAAAATAATTTTCATTCATGCAAAACTAAATAAGCTGTTTTCTTCCTTTTGCCCTTGTGATGGGACTACTGTTACCAATCATACAGATTTACAACCTCCTAAATATCACCGCAACAGTATTTTGTTACCGCTCTTCCCAATTTATCTTTACAATATGTTAAATTAATCCATATTTACATCAGCAATCAACGCAACATGAAACACACAACAGATAAAATAATATTGTTTTTGAGCAATTTTATTCTACACAATTTCAATACTTCGCCTCCAGCCGTTGGATAGGTTTTTCTTCATTTTACACATATTTTAATGAATGTTTACCTTACTGGATAAACAGAAAATTATTTTTTTCTAAAAGGAAGCTATTATTATTTATATTTATTTAGTAAATCAACTAACTATGTCTAGCATTTTTAAAAAAGCGCTCGGGCTTTTCGTAGAATTTGAACCCGAAGAACCCAAGCCAACCAACACAAATTCCTCTTGGAGCGAAGATGGTTTGCCCATACAAGTGAGGCCCGCCAAAAGCAATTTTAGCAAACCTACTGCGATAAAAGCAGGCCATGTAACCCAAGCAGATATTGATAAATTCGAAAACCATTTTGAACAATTGTTTGACAATGCAAACCTGCCAGGGCCCGATTATTATGAGTTTTGGAAAATGATGGAAACTTTAGAAGCGGCTGTGCCAGATGAAGCGGTAAGAATGAACGCCGTTTTTTCTACCCTAAAAATACAAGGGTTGAGTAAAGAAACATTACTTAATAGTGCAGAGCAGTATTTAAAAATATTGGATAAAGATAAATTGGAATTTCAAAATGCAGTAAACACAAAAGTGCTGGGCGAAATTGAAGGAAGAAAAACGGCAGTACAAGCTTTGGACAAAAAGAACCAGGAAAATGCGGCACTCATTCAAAAACTAACAGCCGAGATAAATGAGAATACCCAAAAAATGACGGCACTAAAAAAAGAAATAGTAGACGAAGAGGCAAAAATAAACGGCAATACCAATGGATACAATGTTGCATGCGATGCAATGATGGCAAAATTGGGAAGCGATATTCAACAAATTAAAACATCTTTATAAAAAATAGATTATGGAAACAAACATGTTCCCTGCTGCAGCGCAGGATAAATTAAAATCATATTGGAGCAGGCCTGGTGGAAAAGCGGGTGTAGTTATCGGCCTAGGCTTGTTGACCTTGATAGGTTATTATGTTATTCCTATCCTTACCACAGTTGTATGGAACACATTGAACTTTAGCATTGCATTGGTAAGCTTGGGGGTATTTCTTTATTGTATTACCCACCGTAAACTTAGGTTGAGCTTATTTTATATGTACGAGATATTGATGAAAAAATTGGTTGGATTTGTAATTGAACTGGATCCATTTATCATTGCCGAAGATTATATTGGCGATATGGAAAAACAACGAGAAAAGTTGTACAACCAAAGCATAGAAGTGGACGGGCAAAAGGAAAAAATAGACATTAAGCTAAAAGAGAAAGAAAAAGAAATGGATGGCATGCTTAACAAAGCCAGGGCTGCAAAGGAAAATAACATGATGCCCGAGCTTGGCAATGCTACCAGGCAAGTGGCACGTATAAATGAATACATAAAACAATTGGTACCTATAAGAGATAGTTTGGCAAAAATTGGTGATTATCTTACCAAAGTGCATAAGAACAGCGGCTACCTGATAGAAGATGCCAAGAACGAATTGGATTTGAAGAAGGATTTGTACAAATCGGTGAGCAGCGGCAACCAAGCACTTAGTTCTGCTTTGAAAATTTTTAAGGGAGACCCCGAAAAGAAAATGATGGTAGAGCAAAGCATGGAATATTTGAAAGACGATATTGCAGGCAAATTGGCCAGTATGAAAAAAGCGATAAGTTACTCTAGCGATTTTATGCGCAGCATAGACTTGGACAATGCCACTTTTGAAGTACAAGGCTTAAAAATGTTGGAGTCTTATGATTCCGATACCGAATTGAAATTGAACACACAGCTATGGCAACCGAGCAATGCACCTATTGTGCCTGGCAAAGTAAATAGCAATTACAATGATTTATTAAACTAACTAAAACGAAATAAAATGGCGGTTAAAGTAAAAACATCCGGAAAGGTTGTAGGTATATTATTATTATTGGGCGGTTTATTTGCCGCTAAAACATTTTGGTGGGATAAGCGCCCCAAAGAAGCAAAAGTATCGAACGAAATTGGTAAAGTGGTATTGCCCGATGAGCCACAAGCTTCATTACAAGGCAATGCGAGTGTAAAATTACCTTTGCCAAGCGATGTGCCTAGTGCAAATGGTGGTACAAAAATTAAGTGGGAAGTAATGGCATGGAACGCACAGTTTCCGCTCATGTATGCAAATGGCGGAGCGCTTACTACAAAAGGTTCGTTGATAGACAATGCCAAAATGCAAATAAATATTGTGAGGCAAGATGATTGTAATAAATCTATTGCAGACATCGTAAAATTTGCACAGGATTATAAAAACAATCCAAGCATAGAAGGGGTATTTGCTTCTTACATGGGCGATGGTATGCCAGCTTTTTTTGCTGGGCTTAGCAAAGAGCTAGAGCCACTGGGTGCAGAGTACCAGCCTGTAGCATTTTATGCAATGGGCAAAAGCTATGGCGAAGATAAATTGATGGGGCCACAAAGCTGGAAAGCAGATCCTAAAATGGCAATTGGTAAAACAGTGAGTTGTTATTTGAGAGATGGTGATATGAATATTTTACTAAAGTGGGCAGGAGACAATGGTTTAAAAGTAAACCCCGATGAAACTACTTTTGATAGAGAAGCAATAAACCTGATCTCAGCAGTAGATTTTTTAGATGCGGCTAATAAATACATAACAGGGTACAAAGAAAAACGAGCTTTTGTAATGAATGGAAAAAAATTGAGCAGCGACACAACTGTAGGGGTGGACGCAGTAGCAACTTGGACACCAGGCGATGTAAACATAGCTAGAAAAAAGGGTGGCTTGGTTAATATTGCATCTACTAAACAATACTCAATGCAAATGCCAAACATCACCATTACCATTCGCAAGTTTGCAAACGATCACCGCACAGATATTGAAAATTTAATTATGGCATTATCCCAAGCGGGCGACCAGGTGCGAAGCTACACCGATGCGAAAAAATTTGCTGCAGATGTAAGTGCAAAAGTGTACAATGAAGAAACCGGCGCTTATTGGATGAAATATTATGATGGTGTTACGGAAAAAGATGTACAAGGAAAAGATGTAGAGCTTGGTGGTTCCATGGCTTTTAACTTGCCAGATGCCGCTACCATGTTTGGTTTGGGTAAAGATGGTTTGGATAGGTATAAAATTGTGTATACTACTTTTGGAGATATTCTTTCTAAAATGTACCCGGAGTATATGGCAAAATATCCAGAGTATTCGAGAATGATAGACAAGTCTTACATGCAATCGGTTATTGTAAACCATCCAGAATTGATGGAAGGAAAAACAATAGCAGTTACCTATGCACCAACGATTACTGATAAAGTATCTTCTAAATCTTTTCAAATACAATTTGAAACAGGAAGTGCCAGAATATTGCCTGCATCATTTGCAGTGTTAGATGAAATATTGAAAAGTACTGTAGTAGCCGAAAATTTGAAAGTGGGTGTTTATGGGCATACGGATAATACCGGAAACGATGTTACCAACCAAAGCTTATCGGAGCAAAGAGCAAATAGTGTGAGAGCATATTTAGCAAACAAAGGAATATCAAGCGCACGTATGGAAAGCAAAGGTATGGGTAGCAGCAAACCCGTTGCAGATAACAATACGATAGAAGGTAAAGCACAAAATAGAAGGGTGGAAATTGTGTTGGGGCAGTAAAAGATAATAGCCACGAATGCTTAACAAGAAAACGAAAGAAAGTATACATTCAATCGAGCATTCGTGGCATTTTTAATTGGTTAAATTATTCGAAAATATGAAACAACTAAAAACATTCTTTGAACCCTTTGGCACAGTAAGCAAAAGTAGTATGCTTGCATTGGTTTTTGTGCAGATAATTTTGGCACTAGGCATATGGCAGTTGCTTGGTGGTGGGCTTATACCGGCACCCAGTAAAATATTAACTAAAGTATTGGAGATTGTAAAAACGGGCAATTTTTGGGATAATTTTTTCACCAGTTTAATGCTTACACTAAAAGGAATGTTCATTGCTTTACTAATTGCATTAGCGGTAAGTTATCTTTCGCTTGTGCCGTTTTTTAAACCACTTGCCAAGTTTGTAATTAAGTGCCGTTACCTAACGCTTACTGGTTTAATATTTGCATTCACCTTGCTTACAAGCGATGGCAGCCAATTAAAATTAAGTTTGCTGTTGTTTGGTATTGTACCCTTTTTTGTAACCTCTTTGTTATCTGTTATAGATGCAATAGATAGGCAAGAGTTTGAATTATGCGCTACCCTTGGTATGAACAAATGGAGAACTTTGTGGGAGGTGGTGATTGTAGGAAGATTGGACCAAGTGCTTGAAGTAATGCGCCAAAACTTTGCCATAGCATGGATGATGATAACCATGGTAGAAGGCTTGAGCATG
Organism: Ferruginibacter sp.; assembly: GCA_031374745.1. Classification (GTDB taxonomy): domain Bacteria; phylum Bacteroidota; class Bacteroidia; order Chitinophagales; family Chitinophagaceae; genus Ferruginibacter. The sequence goes on from JANMGS010000060.1 coordinate 15,352, forward strand.
AGCGAAGGAGGTTTGGGAACATTGCTGATAAAATCCAATAAGTACATTGACCTTACAACCGTATTTGCCATACTGCTTATCATCTTTTTGATAGGCGTGTTTTTCGATTATATTTTGGGGGCGTTGCGCTATTGGTTATTTCCATATACAAAAATTCAATTAAGAGATAAATAATGACATACCAAAAAAACCAGGTTTTACTGAAGGCAGAAAACGTACAGCTAGCATACGGGGATAAAGTTATTTTAAGGGATATAAATTTTACCATACAAGATATTGTACGCCCCAATATGCAACAGGGCCAAGTAGTTTCGTTGATAGGCAGAAGCGGTATTGGTAAAACCCAACTCTTTAAAATATTAGCCGGAATGAACAAGCCCACTGCAGGTAAGGTAACCATCGGTGACGATATGCACGAAGTGCGTGAAGGCGAAGTAGGCGTAGTTTCGCAAAATTATATTTTGTTTAACCACCGTACCATTAAAAGAAATCTTGAAATAGCATTAGAGCACAACAATAAAAATTACACCGAAACGGATAAGAAAAATATTATAAAAGAATACGGCGATAAATTTAATCTTACCGAACATTTAGATAAATACCCACTGCAACTCTCGGGTGGGCAACGCCAACGTGTAAGCATATTGCAACAAGCGCTTACTTCCAATAATTTTATATTATTAGATGAACCATTTTCGGGCCTCGATGCATTGGTGATAGATAAAGTGGTAGACCTGCTCATTAAAATATCTACACTAGACGAATTGAACACACTTATTATAGTGAGCCACGATATAGAAAACACACTGGCCATATCTGATACCGCTTTTATAATGGCCAATCAGCCAAATAAAGCGGGTGCTACCATTACAGAAAAATTAGATCTGATAGAAATGGGTTTTGCTTGGAACAAGGATATTAAAAGCGATCATAAATTTCAGGAAATGGTGGGGCAAATGAAGTTTAAGATATAGGGTAATTACTTTTCTTGTTATGTAAAAATTATTTCATCTTTTACATATCGCAAACGAATTATTCTTTTTTGTTCATCATCAAAATGACAATGAACCGCATCAATCACAGATGCTTTCAATAATTCATAACTATTTGCTTGGGTAAAAATTGAAACGCCTAACGCTTTGGCTGTATAACCTTCGTCGGGGTTTTCTTCTACCTTAAAAAGTAATTCTGTCATGCGAAGTTTTAGTTAATAATTTTTCATTTACCAAAATATATTACTTTACCAAAATCACCCCATCTCCCCCTTCACAAAATCCATTAGCACTTTTATTTTTGCTGGACTAAAATCAAATTCGAGGCCAGCAGCTTTGTAAAGCTCTGGTAATGTTTTTGTGCCACCGAGGCTAAGTGATGTGCAATAATTATCCAAGGCTTTTTCGGCGTTTTGTTTATACTGCATCCACATGCCAATAGCACCAAGTTGTGCAATACCATATTCAATATAATAAAAGGGTACTTCGTATAAATGCAGTTGTCGCTGCCAAGCATTGTTTCTAAAAGTTTCTAAGCCGCTATAATCAATCACATCGTCGGTAAATTCTGCCAGCGTAGCTACCCATGCAGCCGTGCGCTCCTCGTGTGTATGGGTAGCGTGCTCGTACACCCAATGCTGAAATTTATCTATTATGGCTATCCAAGGAAAAATGGTAATTACTCTTTCAAGTTGGTGCTCTTTGGCTCTTGCCAAATCATTTGGATTATCAAAAAAACTTTCCCAATGATCCATGCTAAACAATTCCATGGCCATGCTTGCCACTTCGGCAATTTCCATTGGATATTCTTTAAAACCAGTAAGTGCCAATGGGTGTGCAAGAAATGAATGTATCGCATGTCCACCTTCATGCACCATGGTAGTTACATCGTGCATTTGCCCTGCGGCATTCATAAAAATAAAGGGAGCACCGCTTTCTGCTAGTGGGCAATTATACCCACCGGGCGATTTGCCTTTTCTGCTTTCCAAATCTAGGTGCTGCATTTCTTTCATGCGTTGCAAGCAAGCCCCAAAAAACGGACGCAACTTTGTAAAACAATCAATAGATTTTTGCAGCAATTCTTCGCCTGTTTTAAATGGACGAAGCGGCGTAGTGCCGGCTGGTTCGGCATCCAAGTCCCATGGGCGCAGGGTTTCAAGCCCAAGCTTTTCTTTTTTCTTACGATAGATATCATTCACCAGCGGCATTACATATTGCTTTACCGCATCGTGAAATTTATAGCAATCTTCTTTTGTATAATCAAACCTGCCCAGTTCTTTAAACCTGTAATCTCTGTAGTTATCAAAACCTGCATTCAAGGCTTCTTTGTTGCGCAAGCCTATAAGTGTATCGTATAACTCGTTTAGCTTTTCTTTGTCTTCTAATCTGCGGGTCTGTATTTTTCTATACACTTCTTCCCGCAAATTCCTGTCTTCATTTTCTAAAAACTTAGCTGCTTGTTGCAGTGTAAATTCTTCTCCGTTTACCGATACCATCATAGCACCCGTTATTTGCCCAAACTGTTGTTGCAAAACAGAAACTTCTGCCTGTACAGGAATATTCTCCTCTCTAAATAATTCAATATTTTTTTTGGTGCTGCGTATGTATGTGTGATACATTGCTTCATCCAACTCCGCCAAAAAAGGCGATGCCAATAATTTTTTGTTCAACGCATCGCTGTATGGTTTTATGTGCGGCTCTATTTCATTGCAGTAAAAATTAAATGCATCTTCCAATGTTTTGTTTTCATTATCGCATGTCATTTTTATTTGGCGCCAGCAGGCATCTTCATTTACAGCAGCTTCTAGCTCACTCATATTGAGCAACCATTTTTCTAAACTTTCTTTACCCGTAATTTGTTGTTCGAGCAGTGTTTTAAAATAGGGTTCCAATGCTGCCCAGTCTGTAACCGTAAAATCTTTTGGAAGAAAATTTCTTTCTATTTTTTTTATATCTGCTGTGTACATGGTTTAGTATTTAGTATTGAGTATTTGGTATTGAGATTGGTTCGTGGGGCTTTTAGCTTATTGATAGCATTTGTGATAATCTGCTGCCGATGAGCTTTTGTGTATTATCAATATTACCAATGGTTATTTTTGTAAAAAAAGAAATTTCATTTATTTACTATCAAATATGAAAGCATATAAATGAAATATCAATATTATTCAAGCTAAAACTTATTCGCTCCAATCTTCTCCTTTTCTTTCTTCCGCCGGCTGGCGGAGAGAGGATAGGTGAGGGGCTTCTTAGGCCATCTTCCTCGGTGTATTTATTTTTTTAGCTGGGCCACTTTTTATAGCTGCAGCTTTTGGAGTAGCAGTTTTTACAGCAGCTTTCTTTTCAGAAACAGCAGCTTTTTCTTCTGTAGCATCTTCTTCACCTTCTGCATGCTCGGTTAATTTTATTTCAATACCCGCTTTTTCAAGGATATCATACCATTTTACCATTTTCTTCATATCGCTTGCATACACTCTTTCAAAATCCATGTCGGGATACACTTTTTCGAAATAGGCTTTTATTGCTTTTGCATCAGCCTTTGCATCTGGCTTAGCTTCTTTGCTTGCTTTCATTGCAAGAAATACTTCTGTAAGGTTTACATTGTCTTCTTTGGTAAACACTTCTATACTTTCTAAGTGAGAGAAGCTGTGAACACGATTGCTTACAAATTTTACAGATTTATCTTCTAGCGAACGTACAATACCGCCATCTGCTTTAGAAGAAACCAATTCAAACAAACCACTTAGGCCAGTTACTGATACCATTTTATTATAACTCATAAAAAACGAAATTTTAGGAGTGCAATTTAGCTGTTATTAAATTAATAATTACCGCTTATCCACTACAACTTCTTTTTACACAAAAAAGTAAGACCTTTGTACGATTGTTTACGTACGTAGACCACATTTAATTACAATAGAAATAGCATTTATGAGTAGAATTATTGGGATTACACTGTTTTTTTCATTGTTAGCAGCATGTAGTTTTGCACAAATGGGTGGTATTAAGGGAGTTATAGTAGACAGGGTAGACAATAAACCCGTAGCAGGAGCCATCGTTTCTTTGCTTAAACAAAAAGATTCTGTAGAGGTTAAAGAAACCGTGACATCAGAAGACGGGACATTTAATTTTAGAAATTTGGCGGCAGATAGTTTTATTGTAAAAATAAGCACCCTAAATTATCAAGCTTATACCAGCTTTATTAATGTAAAAGACATTATAAAAGAACTTGCTACTATAAAATTGGAGCCGAGTGGTAAAAAACTGGCAGATGTTACGGTAATTTCAAAAGCGCCCCCAGTGGTACAAAAAGGCGATACCGCTCAGTTTAGTGCAAGCCAATACAAAGTAAACAGAGATGCTACTACCGAAGACTTACTGAAGAAAATGCCCGGTATTACTGTTGCAAAAGACGGCACAGTAACCGCTCAAGGCGAAACGGTTAGAAAAGTAACGGTAGATGGTAAAGATTATTTTGGCGATGATGCATCTGCAGCGCTTAAAAATGTGCAGTCGGATATGGTAGATAAAATTCAGGTTTTTGATAGGCTGAGTGACCAGGCTAGGCTTACTGGTTTTGACGATGGAAACTCCGTAAAAGCAATAAATATTGTTACCAAATCGGGTATGAAGAATGGTAATTTTGGTCGCATATATGCAGGTATTGGTACAGACGATCGTTATAGCGCAGGAGGCAATTCTACTTTTTTAAAAGGAAATAGGCGTTTATCAGTTGTTGGAAGTTTCAATAATATAAATCAACAAAATTTTGCATCGCAAGATTTATTGGGTCTTACCTCTAGTGGTGGTAATAGGGGTGGCGGCCAGCAAGGTGGCGGTGGGCCACAAGGTGGTGGTGGAAGACCTGGTGGAGGACAAGGAGGGGGAAATGACTTTAATGTAGGACAATCAAGTGGTATCAGCGTTACCAATGCCATGGGTTTAAACTTTACCAACCAGTACGGAAAAAAATTATCTGTAGCAGGAAGTTATTTTTACAACAATAGTAAGAACACCAATATATCCAACGTAAATACAGAAACATTCTTAAAGGCCGACACGAGTTTTTTTTCTAAACAAAATAACAATACAGTAACCAATAATACAAACCACAGAATTAATCTGAGGTTAGAATATACTTTTGATTCATCCAACAGTTTGTTTATTATTCCAAGTATAAGTTTTCAAAAAAATGACGCTGTTTCTTTTTCAGATTTAATAAGCCAAAATAGTGGTTTGGGTGCAACTAAATTTTATGATACAATCAATACTTCTTCCAGCCGAAATTCGTCTAACCGAAACGGTTATAATATAAGAAATAGTATTTTGTTTAGACATGCTTTTGCAAAAAAAGGCCGTTCTATTTCTTTTGGATTAAACAATAACTTTACAAATAATAATTCGGAAGCCATATCTGATGCGGATTTCAGGTATTTTGCTAATAACATTTTAATAAAGGATTCTCTTCAAAAACAGCTAAGCGACAACGTAACAGATGGTGTTACCACAAGCGGTACCATTGCTTACACAGAGCCATTGAGTAAAAAAGCACAATTACAATTTGATTATAATCCATCGGTACAAGTAAGTAAGGCAGACCAACAAACATTTGGTTATGATGGACAAAAATATTCAAGATTTGATAGAGACCTTTCCAATAAATTTGACAATACCATTACTACCAACAATGCTGGAATTACCTACCGTTTCATTCCCAACAAAGACGATTTTTTTCAAGTGGGGTTAAGTTATCAAAACTCAAAATTGGAAAGTGATCGTTTGTTTCCTACTGTAACCAACGTGAACCAATCTTTTTCTAACTTACTAGGCAATTTACAAATACGAAAAAAATTCTCCACTAAAAGTTCAATGAGGCTTTTCTATAGGGGCTCTACAAACTTTCCATCGGTAAATCAATTGCAAGATGTAATAAACTTGAGCAACCCTTTAAGAGTGAGCACAGGCAACCCAGCGCTTACGCAATCGTACACACAATTTGTTGGGACTAGGTTCACTTATACGAACTCTAAAACAAGTAAAAGTTTTTTTGCAGGGCTTTTTGTACAAACTGCCAATGATTACATAACAAACGCAACGTTTATCCCATCGAAAGATACAACACTACAAAATGGCGATACACTAAGAAGAGGATCGCAACTTACCAAACCAGTGAACTTGAACGGTTATAGAAGTGCAAGATCATTTCTTACCTACAGCTTACCATTAAAGTTTATTAAAACCACGCTTAACATCAATGCAGGATTTAGTTACCAAAGATTACCTGGCTTGGTAAATAGCAATCAAATATTGACGAATAACTTTGGGTATAATACCGGTGTAACATTTGCTAGCAACATAAGCGAATATGTAGATTTCAATATTTCTTATGCAGCAAATTTCAATAAAACCACCGGAAATACAACCAACACAAATTTTGTAAACCAAGTAGCAGGCCTTCAAATAAACTTGCTTAGTAAAACAGGATGGTTTGTGCAAAACGATGTTTCTTACCAAGCCAATAGCGGATTGAGTGCTGGTTTTAACCAACGATTTGGTTTATGGAATGCAGCAATAGGAAGGAAGTTCTTAAAGAAACAAGTGGGCGAATTAAAGCTTTCTGTATTTGATTTATTAAAACAAAATCAAAGCATAGTAAGAACAGTAGATGCACGTTATATTGAAGATGCGCAAAGCGTGGTGTTACAGCAATATTTTATGCTTACGTTTACTTATAGCTTAAAGAATTTTGGAAAACCTGCAAAAACTTCAAATAGGCCTGAAAATAGAGAAGAGATAAATAGAATGATATCTCCACGTGGAGGGCCAAATGGAGGGTTTTAATTTTTTGAAGAAATATGAAATAATTAAATTAATTTACGGGTCTAAAAAACTTAAAATGAAAAGAAAACTATTATTTAGCTTATTAGCAATAGCAATTTCCATTACAACAGTGAAAGCGCAAGATGGAGCAATGACAGCGCCTCCTGCTGGCATGGAGCAAAAGCAGCCCAACGAACGTACAAAAGAAACATTGCTAAAATTGCAAACAGACCTTGGTTTATCCAGCGAACAAGGTGGTAAAGCGTATCCCGTATTTGAAGAATTTTTTACGGCACAACAAAAAATGAGAGATGAAATGCGTGCGGCGGGCGG
>JANMGS010000062.1:0-8845 GCA_031374745.1 Ferruginibacter sp.
TTTATTGTGCAATAGATTGAAGCGTAAAAAGAGTTCAAATTATTGAAAACTAAATTCCCCCTTCGGAGGATTTAGGGTCTTTCCTTTATCACCGCCCCCGTCACTTCCCCACCTTCCACCATCACTTCTATATTCTCTTCCTCTTTTGTAGAAACCGACAACCCCACATAATTTAATACCACCGGAAAAAGCTTGTATGTGCGCTCCACCAAAGCAAGGGTTTCTATTTGGCTTGGGTAGCGCTCTAGCAAAGGAGCTAGTGCATACAGCATTGTTCTGCCACTATTGGCCACATCATCTACCAATAAAATAGCTTGGTTTTGTAAGTTTACTTCTTCGCTTAGTTCTATTCTTTCAGGGCATTTTTTATTTATGCTCAGCGATATTGTTTTTACCGTTCCATTAAAAATAAGCAGCAAAAATTGTTCTATTTTTTTAGCAATAAAAAGCCCGTTTTCTTTTATACCAATAATGATAAGAGCAGGTTTATCTGCATTGCGTTCTACAATTTCCAATGCCATACGGCGCAGTTTTTTATCGGCGGAGGTTTTTGTTAAAATCATGTGTGCTATTTGTTTCTGTGTAACCAAGTGCTAAAATAGCACAAAGAATTAAATTAATATTGAATTACATTTTATTTAAGCCTAATTGATTTTATTATTTAAAAGATTAATACTTATATATATTTATGAAATATTCACTAGCATGAAACTACCTAGATATGAACTATTAGCGGAAAAATCTTTGATGGTGTTTCAATTTACAAGTGAAGGAACAAAAGGGCAAATTCCAAAAATTATAAAATTTAGTGAAACGGCTTTAAAAGACTTTTATAACCTTGCTTTTGGTGATAAAGACTTAAAAACAGGAGATATTGACGACAATGTAGTTTCTAACAATGGAGATAGTGAACAAGTATTGGCTACAGTAGTTGCTGCGGTATATGCTTTTACAGATAGAAAAAGACATGCTTGGGTATATGCTACAGGTAGTTCAAAAGCAAGAACCAGACTTTTATAGGATGGGCATAACAAAATATATTGATGAGATAAAAAATGACTTTTTAATTTACGGCCAACTAGAAGGTGAATGGGAAAAATTTAATAAAGAAGTAGATTATACTGCTTTTGTAGTAAGAAGGAAATAATGTAATTTTACAAAAATAAAATCATAGCAATATGAATACTATAAAAAAATTAAACGAAAAAAAAATACCAATAATTAGAATAGATAATTCATTAGAAAAATACAAAAAAATGCCCCTTTTTCAAGATAAAGTAGACAAGGCTAATGAAATGCTTAGAACAGTTGGCTTGCCAAAATTGGCTACAAATAAATAATGTACTTTATCATTTAAGAATTAAAAATGCACTATATCCCTCAAATCATTTTCCTTGCCCTCACAGGTTTTGCTGTGTGGCTTTTTACAAAAAACATTACACGTATCCGAAAAAACATTTTTTTGGGCAAGCCAGAAGAATTTAAAGAAGATAGTAAGCTTCGTTGGAGGAATGTGCTATTACTAGCCATGGGGCAGCGAAAAATGTTTACCAAACCGTTGGTAGCTGTAATGCATTTTATTATTTATGCAGGTTTTATTATCATCAATATAGAGGTGTTAGAAATTATTTTGGATGGATTGTTGGGCACCCATCGATTGTTCCTCGGCATGCTTGGTGGCTTATATAGTTTTGCCATAAACTTTTTTGAGGTGCTGGCATTTGGCGTATTAGCCGTTTGTGTAATCTTTTTGGCAAGAAGAAATATTGCCAAGATAAAACGCTTTATAAGTAAAGATTTAAACGGATGGCCTCGCAGCGATGCCAATTATATTTTAATAGCAGAAATTATCTTAATGAGTCTTTTCTTAATTATGAACGCTACGGATAGGGCGTTGCAGTTACAAGGAAGTGAGCATTATCATGAAACGGGTAATTTTGTAATTTCTGGATTGCTGGCTCCCTTTTTCGAGCATTTTTCTGCTACAACTTTGATCTTTATTGAGCGTACTTGTTGGTGGTTGCATATTGCAGGTATTTTTGTATTCCTAAATTATTTGCCCTACAGCAAGCACTTACATGTGATACTAGCATTCCCCAATTCTTATTATGGTAAACTACAACCAAAGGGCGAAATGGAAAATATGGTAAGTGTACAAAATGAAGTAAAATACATGATGCAGCCCGAGCTTGCCCCCACTGGAGAACAAGCTCCCGTAAAATTTGGGGCAAAAGATATCTTTGATCTTAATTGGACAAGCCTCATGGGAGCATATGCTTGCACAGAATGTGGGCGCTGCTCATCTGCATGCCCTGCAAACATGACGGGAAAATTACTTAGCCCACGAAAAATTATGATGGACACCCGTGACCGCTTGCAAGAAGTAGGAAAAAACATAGAAAAGAATGGCAGCTTTGTAGATGATGGCAAAACATTGTTAAACGATTATATAACGGTAGAAGAATTGCGTGCTTGTACAACCTGCAATGCCTGTGTAGAAGAATGTCCGGTAAGTATTTCCCCGCTGGATATTATAATAGAACTACGTCGCAGCCTCATTATGGAAGACAGCAATGCACCACAAGAATGGAATGGTATGTTTACCAATATTGAAACAAACTTTGCGCCATGGAAGTTGAGTCCTGATGAAAGAGATAAATGGGCGGTAGAAATGGAAGGGTGATGTAAGAAGTTGAATACTGTTTGAAGGGTTGAATGTTGTTGAAGAGTTGAAAGGTTGAAGGCGATAACCATCACAGCGGCTCTAGCCTAAACAGCTGTTATTATCAAAATTATTTTTTGAATTACTGTTGGATTATTGAAGACTCAGTTAAATGCTCACACACTTTTACTCTATAAAGCAGCTCTAACAAGTATGCTTGCTATTATTAAACAAAATATCATTTAATATTTTTCTATCCTGCAACTCTACTGCATTATCTCGTGGGTTTCCGGTCCCTTAAGTGGAGATACAGGGGGCTTCTTCCTCAATATCTTCCACAAGGTTATCAATGCAGTTACTGCAAAAATTCCTCCGATAAACCAGTTAATATATTTTTCGCTATCGGCAATACTATCTGCAATCCATTTACCTCCAAAAATAAAAACACAATTACCCGCAAATGCACCAAAGCCAACACCAACCACATAACTATTATATTGACTGTTTATAGGTAGTAATATTTTTTTTGTAAACAGTACCGTACTCCATCCAAACCAAAATACAATTACAATTGGATTTATAGCACAACCAATAGCACCCAAGAGGAATCTATTTATATCATTATCCAACACTGGATTTTTTGCATTTTCTCCTCCTTTCATTGCAGCCATAAAACTACCAATAGCCAGTGCTACTACAATCCCGAATGTGATCCATTGCATGGCTTTCATTAGTTTTTCTTGTTTTCGCATCCAATCTATTCCAATTAAAGAAATTCTTACATAAATCATTTCTACCAACATAGAACCTAATGAAAACTGTATGGCACTTCTTATTCCTTCTTGAATGCCTAGCTGCATGGCCGCTACATTAAGCGTACCCAGTGGTAAAGATCCAAGAAAACTTATCATCGTTCCCCATAAAAATATTCTTGCTAATTTCATAATTGTACAAAACAAAGATTTAAATATGTAAACAGGTAAAAAACTTTTCTACAAAAGAAAGCGTAAATTACATCAAATGAATTTAATGTTGCAGGCTTCTACTATTCAACTACTAAGATTAAAATTTTCTTTTTTTCTTATGCCTGTGTATTGGTTTGCAATAAGCCAAATTGAAGATATCAATATTATTCATACAATAGCTATTTTTATTATTCTTCATTTATTAATTTATCCTGCTAGCAATGGCTACAACAGCTATATGGATAGAGATACCACAAGTATCGGTGGCGTAAAAAATCCTTTGCAACCCACAAGAGAATTGTATCATGTAACTGTTTTTATGGATGTGATTGCCCTAGCCGCTTGTAGTTTTATTAGTATTTACTGTTCGATTTGTGCTTTTGGTTTTATTGCAGCATCCAGGGCTTACAGTTACAGAGGTATTCGTCTAAAAAAATATCCCATCATTGGTTTTATTGTAACCAGCACTTTTCAAGGATCTGCTGTATTTTTTATGGTGTATCATGGCAGCAGTATTACCAAAACGCTCGATGTGCCTGCATTACCACTTATAGCAAGTTCATTTTTGATAGGCAGTTTTTATCCACTCACACAAATTTACCAGCATGAGCAAGATAAAGCAGATGGCGTAAAAACCTTGAGTATGCTATTGGGCCATATGGGCACATTTGTTTTTAGTGGATTAGCCTTTTCTATTGCAATGACTACCATGGCTGTGTATTTCTTCTTAAACATGGACCAACATTTATTTTTTGTTATTGCATTATGTACGTTGCCTACTTTGATTTATTTTTTTTGGTGGATGATGAAAGTAAAAAAAGATAAAAGCAATGCAAATTTTGAAAATACGATGCGTATGAATATCATTGCATCTTTCTGTACCAATGCCGCATTTATTTCGGTATTATTAATTGAAAAACTTTGAGTAAAATTACTTCCATAGCTACCAGTGTACCTGTATACAAACATGCGCAAAGCATTTTATTTGATTTTGCAGATAAGGTATACAATAGCAATGAAACAGATACTAGAAAATTGAGATTTCTGTACAATCATAGCGGTATTAGTTATCGTCATTCCATTATTCCAGATTTTGACTTAAGTCTTAATGAGCGGGTGTTTTTTGATAAATCGATCGATTTACAACCAGTACCAAGCATCGAAAAAAGAATGGCATTATTCAACCAATATGCTGGAAAAATTTCCACAGATGCCATAACAAAATGTATTGCTGGAAAAATTGACAAAGAACAAATCACACACCTAATAACCGTTAGCTGTACGGGTATGAGTGCGCCTGGCCTCGATTTGCAAGTAATAGAAATGATGGGGTTACCAAAAAATATCATGCGTACCTCCGTAAATTTTATGGGATGTTATGCAGCTATTCATGCCATGAAAATTGCTGATGCATTTTGTAACAATGATAAAAATGCAAATGTGGTAATCGTATGTACAGAATTTTGCACGCTACATTTTCAAACAGAACCTACTATTGATAACATTACTTCTTCCCTAATATTTGCAGATGGAAGTGCCGCTTTATTAATGCAACACAATGACGCTGGAAAAGGGTTGCAGATAGAAAACTTTTTTAGCGACGTAAGCTTTGAAGGTAAAAAAGATATGTCTTGGGAACTTTCATCCAAAGGCTTTTTGATGACACTTAGTGGTTATGTACCCGAATTAATAAAAGCTGATTTTGAAAACTTGGTTTCAAAGGCTTTAGAAAAGACAGAGAGAACAAAAAACAACATTACCCATTGGTGTATTCATCCTGGCGGAAAAAAAATATTAGATACCATTTCCAATAGTATGAATTTAGAAACGACTGACTTGAAATATTCTTACGAGGTATTAAATGATTATGGCAATATGAGTTCGCCAACCGTTTTATTTGTATTACAAAAAATATTTAATGAAATAGAAAATGAAAATACTACCGAGGCAGTAATATTTGGAGCGGCATTTGGCCCAGGACTTACTATGGAAACATTTACTTCAACCTATGGTTAATTTACGAAATAGAAGTTATACCAAGGAGTTGTTGGATGCAGACAATATTCCTTTTGAGGATATTAAAAGCAATATGCAAGAGCTAAATACCATCAATACATTATTAGGTGGTCATGCCATTACTTTAAGGGGATTGAAAGCTTTTATGGATACAAACGCCATTGAACATATTTGTGAAATTGGCTGCGGTGGTGGAGATAATTTAAATGTTATTGGTAATTGGAGCAAAAGAAAAAAACTTAATTTTAGTTTTTCAGGAATCGATTTAAAGAAGGAATGTATTCATTTTGCAGCACAACAATACCCAAACTTACCAGCAAAATGGATAGAAAGTGATTACAGCAAAGTACATTTTGGCGATAAGAAACCTAATATAATTTTCTCCTCTTTGTTCTGTCATCATTTTACAGAAGAACAATTGGTTTATATGATGCAATGGATGAAAGCCAATAGCAGCAAAGGTTTTTTCATAAATGATTTACAAAGAAATACCGCAGCGTATTATCTTATTAAGTGGATTACAAAAATATTTTCCAAATCGTATTTGGTAAAAAATGACGCTCCACTTTCTGTTGCAAGAGGCTTTCATAAAAAAGAATGGGTGGCTATCTTTGAAAAGGCAGGAATAAAAAATTATAGCATACAATGGAAATGGGCTTTTCGGTATCTAATAATTTGTAAAGATGAAGCATGAAAAAATATATGATACTGCCATTATTGGAGGTGGTCTCGCTGGCCTCACCCTTTCTATTTCTCTTGCCAAGCAAGGCTATTTAGTTATCCTATTCGAAAAAGAAACTTACCCCTTTCACAAAGTTTGTGGTGAATATATTAGTTTAGAAAGTTGGGATTATCTAGAAACTGAAATGGGTGTTCCATTGCAAGAAATGCATTTGCCCATTATAAAAAAATTATGGGTAACCGCTCCCAATGGAAAATCTTTGCATACCGATTTAGATCTGGGTGGTTTTGGTATAAGTCGCCACACGCTAGACAATACATTAAAAAATATTGCAGAAAATAACGGTGTAGCTATTTTACAAAATTGTAAAGCAGAAGATATACAGTTTAAAGAAAATATTTTTACCATAAAAACCACGCAAGGCATTTACCAAAGTAAAGTCTGTTGTGGCTCTTGGGGCAAACGGAGTAATATAGATGTAAAATGGAAACGCTCATTTACCAGCAAGACATCTGATAGACTAAATAATTTTGTAGGCATAAAATACCACGTAAAAACAGATTTTCCCATTGATATGATTGCGTTGCACAATTTTAAGGATGGCTATTGTGGTATATCAAAAATTGAAGGCGATAAATATTGTGTTTGCTACCTTACCAAAGCCAGCAACATCAAAAAAGCAGGAAGCATAGAAAATGCAGAAGCGGTCATTCTTTCGGAAAACCCGCATTTAAAAAAACTTTTTGGTAACATGGAAAAATTATACCAAGCGCCTGTTACTATATCACAAATATCTTTTAGCAAAAAGAAACCAATTGAAAAAAATATTATTATGATTGGTGATGCAGCGGGCATGATTACACCCCTTTGTGGCAATGGAATGAGTATGGCAATGCACGGCGCAAAAATAGCAGCTATGCAAATTGTAGCTTTTTTACAAAATAAAATATCAAGGCAACAATTAGAAAATAATTATACAAAAGAATGGAAGCATCATTTTCAAAAGAGGGTTACCATTGGCAAAACAATCCAATATTTGTTTGGAAGAAAAACTACCACAAATATTTTTGTTTCACTTATGAATAAAAGTAAATCATTTACAAGAAAAATAATAAGCCTTACACACGGCAATCGTTTTTAAGTTAGCCAATCTTTTCATCTACCATTTTCATAACTTTAGTCATATCCCTTGCATGTTTCCTAAATTTGTACCCTTTTAAAAAAGGCCATGGCTTTACACCTTGCGAAACATTGTAGCTGCATATTTCATACAAAGCCCTCCAATGCATTAAAATTTCTTTGTAAGCTTGCCTTAAAGTATATCCAGTATCGTAAAAATGATTTGGTTCGGCACCACAACCATTGTATTCTAAAATACTAAAGTTTTTACCTTTCTTTAGATCCTCCACACTATTGCACAAAATATCATAACGCCCATAAAAAAAATCGCCAATTTTATTACTAAGTTCGTCAAAAACAACAACCAATTCATCGCATATTTCTGCCTTCAAATCTATAAAATGAGCTCCCCTATTGTGATTGGCCGCATAACTTAAAATATATTTCTCTCCCGCAGGAATAACAACATTCCACTTCTCTACATGCTTGGGTTTTAGCTCGTCCAGCCTTTTTGCCGATTTAGGATAATTTAATATTAATTCCTCCAAAGTATCTTGTCCAGTACCCACAACATGCAAAGGGATTTTGTGCAAAAAACCAGTGATGATACCTTTTGCTTTGTTGGGATGTTTAATATGAAAAACGCTTACCTCCATTGGGTAATGTATCATCTCCTGTACGATGTATTCAAAAGTCATTAAGGAATGATAATGGTTTAAAGAGGCTTCATCATCTATTTTTCTAAACAATATTCCTTGTCCACCCACTTCTGGTTTTACTATCAAAGGATATTTTATACCAGATTTATCCAACGCATGTAAAAGTTCTTTAAAACTTTGTGTAGGCAGAATATTAAATGTTGTAGGGTAAAGATCGATGGGCAACAAATCGTACATTTCTCTTTTGGGCTCACCTTCCATACCGCCAAAAGTAAGTTTGGGATTGCTAGGGGTAAAAAACCATACAGCACGAGACTTTATCATGTACCACACCCAAAAAGGTGCCAATGGAGCATATATAAGTTTGAAAGGCCAAGCCTCCCAATTGGTTATTTTTTTTAACAAAGCGTACAATTAAAAATTAATCTGCAAAAATAATTGCAATACTTCAAACATCAATCATAAATTTGTACCAAGTAAATCTGGTTACAAAAAAACGTTGTGTCGGTATAACCCCACTAGGGTGTATCACAGCCTCTTTGCTAAACGATGTACTTTCTAAATATAAAAAAAATAAATATGCATGTACCAATAATGGCAGAATTAGTGGCGGCTGGAGAAACACCAGAAATTTTATTTTGGGTAGGTTGCGCCGGCAGTTTCGATCAAAGAGCGCAAAAAATTACCAAGGCCTTTGCAACAATTTTAGATAAAGTAGGTACAAAATATGCCATCTTAGGTA
>JANMGS010000161.1:0-2028 GCA_031374745.1 Ferruginibacter sp.
GTTTATCTTAAATTTAATTTCAACTAACTATTCATCACGGCACCCCCATTAATATCAATGGCTTGCCCAGTTATAGATTGTTGGTTCAATAAATAATAAACCAATGCTGCAATTTCTGTTGGATCACTCATTTTTTTTAGCGGCACCGATTGCATGGCTATATCGTAAAACTCATTTTTGCTAATTCCAATGCCGTCTGCTATACCCTGCAAGCCATCTTGTGCCATGCTGGTATTTACCCAACCGGGGCAAATGGCATTTACCAAAATACGATCAGGCGCATATTGCACTGCCCAACTACGCATAAGCCCTAGCAGCCCTGCTTTAGAGGCACAATATGCCGAGTAATTTGCTACCCCTAGTCTTGCCAATATCGACGAAGTAATTACAATTTGTTTATACGCATTCTCGCTGCGCATGAGGGCTGGTAAAAAATATTGTACACTCAAATAAGTGCCCGTAAGATTGGTGTTTATTATTTCAGGCCACCTATCTCCTTCTCCAAAATTATTCTCACCACCAATTCCTGCATTGGCAATAATACCATCCAACACTAAAGCAGGGTTTTCATCTATAACCGTTTTCAAGGAAACAGCATCGGTAATATCTGCACAAAAAATCTGGTGCTCTCCTTTTTCTAATAGAGCCAATGTTTCTTGCAAGTTTGTCATATTTCTTCCCATCAAAAAACAAGTATGCCCATGCTTTGCCATCTCCATTGCAATGGCTCTTCCAATTCCTG
This sequence comes from Ferruginibacter sp., assembly GCA_031374745.1. GTDB lineage: Bacteria > Bacteroidota > Bacteroidia > Chitinophagales > Chitinophagaceae > Ferruginibacter. Next base: position 743 of record JANMGS010000161.1, read on the forward strand.
TTCCTGCTCCTGTAATTAAGTAATTCATACTTCTTTTTCTATTTATTTTAAACCAATATATTTTTTTAAAACCGCTGTCTGGATTGTATATTTTTATTTTTTCAAAACTGATGTCAGGATTAAATATTTTTATTTTCAAAACCGCTGTCAGGGCTAAAAGCCGCTGACAGGGTTTTAAGCTCTCAACGAACGCCAATTTTACAAAGTCTCAATAAAAAATCGCTGTTTCTCCGTTATCGCTGTATCGCTGTGTGAAAAAAAATCCCTCGCTGTTTCTTCGTTATCGTTGCATCGCTGTGTGTAATAAAAATCACTTCTTCAAAAAACCAATCAACCCTTTAAAATAGTTTTCCTGATCGTCCCACATGCTGCAATGGCTTCCATTTGTACAAGTAACCAACGAGCCATTGGGAAATTTTTCGCTCATCATTTTCATAAACTCAGGATCCATTGTATCGTGCATACCACGTATGACCAATGTGGGTGTTTTTATTTTTGGCAGGTCTGCCGTTCTATCCCATAACGCAAGTCTACCACTCACGCCAAATTCCGAAGGGCCTTGCATAATCGTATACACAGTGGTATTCAAATGTGCAAATGCCCTGTTTACCGGCTCCGGAAAAGGATATACCTGGCAAATATGTTTGTTGTAATAATTATTCATTAGCAAATCCATATAGCGTGGATTGTTGGTGGTATTGGTTTTTTCAAAATACAAAATGCTGTCTACCACTAAAGGGTTCATCGTTTTTTGCAACACATTTTTATTGTATGCAGCATACGCTGGGCAACTACTCATCATATTGCTTACAATCAATCCTTTTAAATGTTGTTGGTATTTCAATGCATATTCCATGGCCAAAATACCACCCCAACTATGGCCCAATAAATAAAAATTGGAGCTATCCAAATGCAATGCCTGCCGCACTTGCTCCACTTCTTCTACAAAGCGCTCTGTGGTCCACAATGCACTATCGGTGGGCTTATCACTGCGGTAACTACCAAGCTGGTCGTAATAAATAAATTCAATACCCTCCTGAGGTAAAAAACTTTCGAAGCTCTCAAAAAACTCATGGTCACCACCCGGGCCACCATGCAACAGCAGTACTTTTATGGTAGGGTTATTGCCAAATTTTTTGGTCCATACATTATACTTTCCTTGTGGAGTGCTTATTTCAATCATTTGCACGCCGCCCATTTTTACCCTTCCGGTGTCCGTGTTTTTAAAATAAGTATCTACCGTTATTTTATTGGTAGGGTTATTGCAGCTCATAACAAAGAGCGCA
>JANMGS010000197.1:0-2137 GCA_031374745.1 Ferruginibacter sp.
AGATGATCCGTATGCATTTGGATTTCAGGTGATTTAATTTAAAAAAAATATTTTGTTGACGTATTTAATTAAAAAATAAAATGAGGGTAACCATTATTGGCGCAGGTGTTATCGGTTTGTGTTGCGCCTATTATTTACAAAAAGAAGGATTCGATGTAACGGTAGTAGACCGAAACGATCTTACCCAAGGCTGCTCCTTTGGAAACATGGGCTACATATCGCCATCGCATTTTATTCCATTGGCTTCTCCTGGTATCATAAGCCAAGGAGCTAGATGGATGATGAGTTCCACTTCACCCTTTTACATAAAACCTCGTTTTAATATTGATTTAATAAAATGGGGAATACAATTTTGGAAAAAAGCCAATGCGCAACAAGTGGAAGCCAGTGCACCGCATTTGAACAACCTTTTGCAATTAAGTAAGGCATTAACCATTGATTTAAAAAATGACTTAGCTGAGCCTTTCGACTTTATGGAAAAAGGCATATGGATGTTGTATAAATCAGAAAAAACAGGTGAACATGAAAAACAGTTAGCAGACCAAGCCAATGCTTATGGATTAAAAACAATTATCTGCAATGCCCAGCAAGTGCAGGAATATGAAACAGCAGTAGAAGTGAATGTTGCAGGGGGCGTTTTGTATGTAGACGATAGTCATTTAAATCCAACAGCTTTTATGCAAACATTGTATAAGCATTTACAACAAGCAGGCGTTATCTTTCAATTAAATACAGCGGTAATAGGTTTCGAAAAAAAAGAGGGTAGTGTTGCTAAAGTTATTACCAACAAAGGCGATATTTTATGCGATGAATTGGTAATTGCCAATGGCTCATGGATGCAAACTATTTCGAAATTGCTTGGTATAGATTTACTGATGCAACCAGGCAAGGGCTATAGTTTTGAATACAAAAACCTTTCTCAAAATTTATTGTATCCTTCCATATTGGTAGATGACAGGGTGGCTACCACACCAATAAATAATTGGCTGCGCATGGGTGGTACGATGGAGTTAAGCGGACACAGCAATAATATTCTTCCAAAAAGGGTACTGTCTATTTACAATGCTTTTAAAAAATATTATCCTACACTTGATATTCCCGCACCAGATGTAAACAAAGCATGGTTTGGTTATCGTCCTGTATCGCCAGATGGAATGCCGTATATTGGTCGCCATACAAAATATAAAAACCTAAGTTTTGCAGGTGGCCATGCCATGCTTGGCGTAAGTGCATCCGCAGGCACAGGGCTTTTAATGTCAGAAATTTTGCAAGGCAAAAAAACAACCATAGATATAGCTGCTTTTAACCCTGAAAGGGGAAAATAGAATTTTGCGTTTATAAGAGCAGTTTACCTATTTGCTAGCGCTTGTTTAGCTTCCAAAAAAAATACCCTCGAAAAGCTCCGAGGGTATCTACAAAAATTATTTTTCTTTCGCCGTAGTTTAATTAAAAACTTAGCGGAAATCTATTTTATTTCTTTGTTAATCTTACCGCTATTCTTCTATTCTGTGCCAAACAAGCAGCAGAATTATCCGTTTCACACAATGGATGCTGCGGGCCATAACCTTCTGCTTCTATTCTATTGGCAGCTAGTCCCAATTTTGCCAAAGCCGCTTTTGCAGTCTCTGCTCTTTGTTGGCTTAGTGTAACATTTTTCATGCTATCACCTGTATTGTCTGTATAACCACCCAACTTTACATTTAAGTTGTAAGCCGTAGCCATTTCATACAAGTTATTCAACGTTTTTTCAGAACCTGGTTTTAGTTTGTTACTACCACTTTCAAAATACAAATCTTCTAAGGTAAACCAGGTGTTTTTGTCGTATAAAGTAGGGTCTTCCACTTTTATCTTTTCGTTCATTTTATACAAGTCACTTCCAACAGCAAGCTCTATTTTAGCGTCGTTTGGTAAGTCAATAACTTTTACTTCGCCTGTATTGTACACATAATCTCCAGCAGCGTTTACAGTGCCCGATATTGTAGCAGTATTGGCTGCAGCTTCGGTAGCTTGTGCATCTTTCAACATGTCTTCTGCCTCAGTAGAAACTTTGTTTTCTGCTACAGTACCCGCAGCCATCTTTGTCAATGTTTCTATTTGTGTAGCCCTGCGTTTTTCAATTTTATCGTGGTGCAATTTT
>JANMGS010000203.1:0-7854 GCA_031374745.1 Ferruginibacter sp.
AGGGAGAAATAATATATCGCAGCCAGCTTTTTCCAATAAATCTATATCAGCTTCTATCGTTATTGGATACTTTTTTAAATCATCGGGGTTATTGAATTGGGTAGGGTTTACAAATATGCTGCAGATACTAACGTCGTTCTCTTTTACAGACTTTTCGATAAGGCTAATATGCCCAGCATGTAAGGCACCCATGGTAGGGATAAAGCCAATTGATCTATTTTTCTCCTTGTGCACAAGAATTTGTTCTTTAAGTATTTTTATATGTTTTATTAGTTTCATATAACCAAGATTTTTAGGCTCAAAGCGTTATTCACGCTATATGTCGAAAATTTTTGCTACTTTTGCACACATTTCAAAATTAAGTTTACTTCAACATAATCCGGCACATATGTCTACAAAGAAAAGGATTTTATTTATTGCCAGCGAAATGTCGCCTTACGTAGAAGGAACTTCATTTGGCGAAATAATAAACAAACTTGCTGTACTTTCCAACGATAATAACATGGAAGTTAGGTGTATAATGCCAAAGTTTGGTACTATAAACGAACGTAGACATAGATTGCACGAAGTAGTAAGGTTATCTGGCATAAACGTATCTATTGACAATGATGATTATCCACTTACTATAAAAGTGGCTTCTTTACCAAACGCAAGATTGCAGGTTTACTTTTTGGACAACGAAGATTTTTTTAAGCGTAAATGGATTTTTGCCGACGATGCAGGTAAGTTTTTTGATGACAATGGACTCCGTACCGTTCTTTTTTGTAAAGGCGCATTGGAAACTGTGAAGAAATTTGGATGGCCTCCGGATATTATCCATTGCAGTGGTTGGATGTCTGGCTTGGTACCTATGTTTATTCGTTCTGCTTATAAAAAAGAACCCGTTTTTAGTCATTGCAAAGTAGTGTACACAATTGGGGATGCAACATTTAAAGAAAAATTGGGAGCCGATTTCTTAAAACTGGCAACTATAAATGATAATGTTACAAAAAAAGAATTAGAGCCTTTTAAAGATTTGAACAATATCGCTATGTTTAGAGGTGGTGCTACTTATGCGGATGCTATTACATTTGGTACAGAAAACCCAGACAAGAAATTGGCTGCAGAATTTGCAAAAGTGCGAGGCAAAAAAATAGTTAAGTTTAATGTTGAAAACGATTTAACAGACTATTTACAATTATATACCGACCTTGCTAAATAATACAACATCATTAAATTCCTAAAATTTATTGCATTGCAAAAAAGAATTTTACTTACAGCTTCTTTAGCTGCTATTTTATTGGTTATTGGCATAGGCTGTAACAAACTGGATACAACATCTCAAGGAAGTGATTTGGTTACAGTTGATAATATCAACACATTTTCCAGAGAGTTTCCTGTAATTACAACGCAAGGTGATTTCGAATTTACGGATAGCACAATCTTGCGCAAAACGGAGAACCATATTATTGGAAACATAACAACAGATGCTCAATTTGGTAAAACAGAAACGGCGATTTATCTTCAGCTAAAACCTACTTTTTATCCATTTTATTTTGGGAATGCTGGAGATACTGTAAAATTTGGCACCATAGGAAATGCAAGCCCAAATGCAGGTTTAGATTCAGTCGTTCTTTGCCTATCATATAAAGGCGCATGGGGGGATACATCTATTGCCTCGAACATAACCCAAACTTTTGAAGTACGTACAATTAATGACGCAGATTTTAGAGATAAAACAGATACGATTAGAAAACTTAGCTACCAAGTGCCAGTGGCAGGAATTGGTGGCTTAGTTAATGATCCAACAACAACAAGAATAAATCCTCAAATTATTGCAAGTAAAACAGTTTATGGAAGAGGTGTTTTTAAAGACTCTGTTAATAATCAAATAAGAATTCGTTTAGACCCAACCTTTGCAGCATCATTATTTGCTCAAGATACTCTTACTGCAAGTTCAAATAATGGATTTTTAAATGATTCAATTTTTAGAAGTAAATTTAATGGGTTCCAAATAAAGTCTACCAGTAGTACTGGTAATACGCTGTACTACGTAAATATAACAGAAGCTAAAACAAGACTTGAATTTCATTTTCGCAAAACAAAGGCAGGAGTTAAAGATACGGTAATGCAAGCTTTTCAATTGTATCCAAATGCAGTTGGTAATTCAAAAGCTTCGTCTAGTGCCAACTATGTAAAAAGGGATTATTTTGGTACCAATGTAAAAACACCAGCGCCAAACGATATTTATCTTCAGACAGCTCCGGGTACATTTGCATATGTAAAAATACCCGGGTTGAATAGTTTTAAAGATACCAATAGAATTATTCATAGGGCTTATTTGGTTATAGACCAAAATGATGGTACCGCTATACCAAATATCTATACACCACCGCCTTACTTGTATTTAGATTTAAAAGATACAGTGGCCAATAGATTTAAACCTGTTTATTTCGATTTGAGTGAACAGATTTTATATAATCCTGATGCTACTTTTACAAATCCTTTGTACCATCCTTATCCGAATGGAAATGTAGATTTAAATAATTTTGGAGGAGTAGCGCTTAGGCGATTTGAGAATGGCAATACTTTCTATAGATATGAATTTAACCTCACTAGGTATGTTCAGCATATCGTTACGAATGGTTATTACAATTATGATTTGAGGGTGTATGCGCCATTTACCTATTATTATAACCAATATGCCGGCTCGCAATATGTAATTCCATTCTTCAACCAACTAGCACTTGGCAGGGTAAGGGTAGGCAGCGGTAGGGTAGATGCTAGCAATACGCATAGGATGAAAATGGTTATCATATATTCACTCCCAAAATAGTTATTCAAAATGCTTTATAAAAAATCGCCTCGGATATAGTTCGAGGCGATTTTGTTTATGGGCCAATCTAATAAAAATGGCAAAAAAAATGCCCCACTGAGTAAGTGGGGCTATTATACATTAATTGTAAGTTTTATAAAAGATCCATTGCCATTGCAAAAGCAGTAACCGTTACGGGCAATACCATAGAGCAATATCCACCTGCAACAGCGTAAACTGCAAAAAAAGCTACGATTGATGCAAAAAATACTACCCAACTTATAGCTTTTGATTTTTTTGTAGTTTCCATTTTTGTATTTTTTTATTTGTGCAAATATAAAAGAGAAATTTTATTAATCTGCTTTTGAATCAAAAAATTTGTTTGAAACACAAATTAATAAATGGCTTAAATTGCAAGAAAATGTAAATTGTATGGTTATTAATTTTTTTATAAAATATGGCACCAGTTATGGAGAGCAAATTAGTGTAATGTATGCACAAGATGCTACAGATGCATTTAGCACAATTTCATTGAACTACTTGGATAAAAATCTTTGGATAGGAAGTTTAGTTGTAAATGAGAAAGAAATAAATGAGGAGATTGTATATGAAGTTATACTAAGAAAAGATGAGAACCCTTTTGAAAAAATTGTTTTAGCAAAAGCTACAGTTAATATCAGTAAGCATAAAAAAAGGTCATTTAATATTATTCATGAAAATTTTCCGCTGAAAGATTTTATAAGAATAGACAAAGCGAAGCCATTTAAAACCGTATTTAAGCCCGAAAATCATAAGAAAGTAAAATCGGGTACCCCCAAAAATGTTACCCATATTTTTGAAATTGAAAGCCCTTTTTTACAAGACAATACCTACGTTTGTCTTACAGGTACGGGTAAGAAAATGAATGATTTTGATAACACAAAGCCTTTGCTTTTTAAAAAGAAACACAACAATAAAACTGCCATTGAACTAGATTTATCTGAAGAAAATTTCCCACTGGAGTATAAAATAGGAATATACGACTGCAATAAAAAGTTAATAACAGAATACGAACCCGGCGTAAATCATATTTTGACCGACAAAGAAAAAGAAGATGTTATTTCCATCATTCATTTAAACCATTCTTTTAATAACCATGCATGGAAAGGGGCTGGTATTAATGTACCCGTATTTAGTTTAAGAACAGAAAAAGGGTGGGGCACCGGTGATTTTACCGATATACATTTATTGGTGGATTATGCTGCTTCAATAGGAATGAAATTGATACAGCTTTTGCCTATTAATGATACAACTGGGCATTACACGGATAAAGATTCTTATCCCTACTCGGCCATCTCCTCCTTTGGGCTTCACCCAAAATTTTTGAATGTAAGGAAAATGGCGCATGCAGCTTCCGTTGTTATTACCAATGAGGAACAAAAAGAAATAGATAGACTAAATGCCTTGTCCTTTTCTAATCACAGCGGCGTGTTGGCTTTAAAAATTGCTGTTTTAAAAAGAATTTTTGAAGTACAAAAAGTCGATTTTAAAAATGACATGGCTTGGTTTTCTTTTTTTGATTTGAATAGGAATTGGTTGGTACCGTTTGCCGCATTTTGTGTGCTAAGAGACAAATATAAAACACCCGATTTTTCAAAATGGGAAGAATATGCAGTGTATGATGAGGATAAAATCCAGGCTTTTGCTAGTGTGGAGAGTGAAGACTATGAAGCGATTTTATTTTGGTATTATGTGCAATTTCATTTGCATTTACAATTGCAAGATGCTATTGAATATGCGCACAAAAATGGCGTTGTTTTAAAAGCCGATTTACCCATAGGTGTAGGCAGGCTAAGCGCAGATACTTGGGCGAACCCAAGATTCTTTGTAATAGAAATGCAAGCAGGTGCGCCGCCAGATGCATTTTCGGCTAGCGGTCAAAACTGGAGTTTCCCTACATACAATATTGGACAAATGGCTTTGGATGGGTTTGCTTGGTTTAGAAAAAGAATGGAGCATTTGCATACTTATTTTGATGCAGTAAGGATAGATCATGTATTGGGTATTTTTAGAATTTGGAGCATCCCGTTAAACCAAGTAGATGGTACCATGGGAAGATTTGTACCTGCTATTGCAATGCCCAGAGAAGCATTCAACCATGCAGGACTATATTTTGACGACTATAGATTTTGCGAACCATTTATTACAGAAGAAATATTGTATCAATCATTTGGGGAGGATACAAACCAGGTAAAAGAAATCTTTTTTAAAGAGGGGAGGTTGGCAGTGGAATTTAATGACCAAAAAAAAATAGCTGCTTATTTTCTTCACAATCCTGAAAACATTAGATGGCAGCAAGGCTTATTCGATATTGTTTCCAATGTGCTTTTATTTAAAGATGGGGAAGGATATCATTTTAGGATAAATATGTTTCAAATAAGTTCTTATAAAGCGCTTTCTGCTCACGAAAAAAGCTTGATTGATACATTATACCATCATTACTTTTTTGAAATGCAAAATGATTTGTGGAGGCACGAAGGGGAACTGAAATTGCAAATGCTTACCGATAGTACCGATATGATGTTGTGTGCTGAAGACTTAGGAATGGTGCCAGATTTTACAGATGAAGTGTTGAAAAATTTGGATATACTTTCGTTACAAGTACAACAAATGCCCAAAGATTCGGCTTCATCATTTTCTGATACTGCTAAAGCTAAGTACGAGTCGGTAGTTATGCCAGCTACGCACGATATGCCTACTATACGCTTGTGGTGGGAAGAAAACAGGGATACAGCACAATTACTCTTTAATCAAATATTGAATGAGTATGGTACGGCACCTTATTATTGTGAGCCCTGGGTATGCCGAAAAATATTTGAAAAACACATGCAATCACCTGCCATGTGGAGTATTTTTTTAATGCAAGATATATTAGCTATTAATGGAAAAATTCGTTTAGAAAACCCAGCAGATGAGCGCATCAATAACCCATCCAATCCAGACCATGTATGGAATTATAGGATGCATATATCGCTGGAAACTTTGATGGAGGAAACCGCATTTAATGATGACTTAAAAAATATGATACAATCTAATGGGAGGTAATAGGACTTACCTTTTTGCACAAAACCATTTTACAATAGCAGCATATTTAAACTTTTTGCCTGGCATACCTTGGCTTAAGTAAAAATTGGCTTCATCTATTTTTTTTGCAATGTAGGTATCTGATTTGTCGAACCCTGCATTATAGACAGTAGCATACCATTGTATTTTTTCCGTATCGGTTTTAAATGTTTTTGTTTTGTAGAGTTCATTGCAAATACAAACAAATGCACAAAGGTAAACCTGTTGCCAGTTTTCGTCTTCCAAGCGTTGTACCCTTTTTTCCCTTATTGTTTCTTCGCTGGTTTCGGCATAAGCCAATTGTAGTTCTTTGTAAATACTATCCCGTAATAATTGTTTTGCTTTTGTTTCTACCTGTATCGCAAAACTTGGTTTCATTTGAAAAATTCCTATTGAAAAATTGGCATATTCTTCTCCAAGCTGCACATACAATGTACGCAGGCTTTCGGTTTCGATACCGTCTTTTAGTTCGTTGTAGCGCATTAGCTCGGGGAAAATGATGCTTTGCAAAAACAACGGCTTCTCACGGCATAGCGATCCACATAATTTAAATCCTTCTTGTAGTGAACCTATTTTTTTTTCTGCTTCAATGGCTTTATTACCAAAAGTCTTACCAAAATCAGCATCGTTGTATGCCTTTTTTGAAAATACAAATAGGACATACAACAATGCTGCAAATGAGGTAATGATTAATGGCTTATAATATCTTTTTGCAGAGATAAATATCTTTTTCGCCTGTTTCTGTCTCATGAATTTTGTAATAATAAATGGCCGATTGATTGTTTACAGTAGCAAATTTTGGAAAAGTAACACCTTCTAAAGCTTCCTCCGATCCATCGCCTCTGTACAATTTCCCTTTGGAGTAATACACTGATTTTTTATAATCGCTCATTAAGAAAAGCCTGTTCAAACCCATAACGGGTATGTTAAAAGTGGCAGCTTCATTTCCATTTACCATCAATTGCGTAGGGCTTTGCGACGGAATAGAAACAATGTCGCCATTTTCTGCTATCATCATCGATGTTTTACCGTTGGCATATAAGTCGGCAATATTACCTTCTTGCTTTTTACCAGTTGATGAAACGGTAATTACTTTTTGACCAGCATTATCCATGATGCTCAAAGCCGCAGCCGAAAAATTTTGACTAATCATCATTTTCATTGCAAAACTATTTTGATCTCCTCCTTTTTGTTTTACACCTGCTTCATTTACCAAAAAAGAATTCCCCATACCCATTTTTGCGGTCATTTCAGATGCGCCACCAATTACTACAGATGCCCAAAATTTTTTCTTATCGGGCGATAATTTCATTTTGCCAACAAAATCATAAGGGCCAAAATTTTTGCCATTAAAAACGATGTAGAGTTTATTGTTTATTGTTTTACTGTATTGCTGCGCTACAGGATCTTTCTTATCGCCACCCATTTCAATTTTATCATCCTCATCGTTGTTGCTATCCCCGTCTTCTTCACTATTTTTTTTATCAGAAACAATATTCATTTGCTTCACTGGAGCCTCTTTAAAAGGTCCTGTACGTTTTCCGTCTTCTATTAAAAAATATTCGTATTGCTTATTCGTTATTACAAAAGCGGTAGTCAATTTTCCATTGGTAGCATAAACCTTGGTTTCGTCATAGTAAAAACTTTCTCCTTTATCTAAAGTAAACAGCTTATTACAATCCTGTGTAGGTTGCCATTTTACTTTTGTTTTATTGGATTTGTTTGGAGCTGCTTCTTCGTTGGTTTGTTGTTTTTCTTCCGATGAAGTAGGTTGTGTTGTTTTTTTTGGCTCCAACGCTTTTTCTGCTTTTTCTTTAAGCTTTTTAAAAAGTTGTGCTTGGGTATTTATGCTAGCAAATGATGCTAGTATAAAAAGGATAATTATTTTTTTCATCTTGTTTGTTTTTATTTTAGATAACTATAGAAGAGAATTTTTAGAACTATACTTTTTGATTAAT
>JANMGS010000136.1:0-7199 GCA_031374745.1 Ferruginibacter sp.
AAATTTTCTGGCTGGACCAAAATATTTGCTTATGGATAGAAGAGACTTCCTGACTGCTAAACGCAGAAAAAAGGACAAAAAAACAACAACACAACCGGTAGCCTCCCGACATATTACATCAGGCATTAGTCCTTATGCCGGCCCGTGGACGGAAAATGAGATCATTCATTTATTGAAGCGAACCATGTTTGGCGCCAAAAAAGCCGATGTGGATTATTTTAAAACCCGCACGGTCAGCCAGGCAATTGATGAGTTATTAAATCCTACTGCTCCCCAACCTTCCCCGCCTGTAAAAGAATATGCAACTACTACCACGCCTGGCACTGTGCCAGACAGCAATATTTTGCAAGGAACCACTTGGATAAATGATATAAATAGTGATGGTACAGTACAAAGCCAACGCAGGGCTTCATATAAAAAATGGTGGACAGGCGTACTTATAAACCAAGATAGGAGCATTAGGGAAAAAATGATATTCTTATGGACAGATCATTTTGGAAACGAAGCAAGCGATGTTGGTAATGCAAACTGGGTGTACAAGCAACATAACCTGATACGCCAAAACTGCTTGGGTAATTTTAAGCAAATGGTAAAAGCCATTACCACAGATATAGCCATGCTTCGTTATTTAAATGGCTATTTGAATACTGCTACTGCACCCGATGAAAATTATGGCAGGGAATTACAAGAACTATTTACATTAGGCAAAGGACCCGGAAGCCAATACACAGAAGCCGATGTAAAAGAGGCTGCAAAAGTATTGACCGGTTGGCAAGTAAATGGTACAACTTATCAAACCATTTTTACACCTAGCAGGCATAGCACTGTAAACAAACAGTTTTCTTCTTTTTATAATAATACCATCATAACGGGTCGCACTGGCGCTACTGCAGGCGATTTAGAATTGACTGATTTACTAAATATGATTTTTGCACAACAAGAAGTTGCAAAATTTTTGGTTCGTAAATTTTATCGTTGGTTTGTGTATTATGATATTGATGCAGCAACTGAATCAAATGTAATTGTGCCTTTAGCAGATATTTTTAGAAACAGTAATTATGATATCAAACCAGTGTTGTCTGCATTGTTTAAAAGTGAGCATTTTTTTGATGTACTTAACCAAAGCTGTATCATAAAAACACCCGCAGATATTGTAATAGGCGCAATGAGAGAGTTTAATGTAGCCATGCCTCCTGCTACAGATTGGGATACCAGCTATGGCCATTGGAATACCTTGTATAGTTTCATGGTGAATATGGGATTAAACTTACATGACCCACCAAATGTTGCGGGTATGCCAGCTTATTATCAAGAGCCTCTTTTTCATGAAATATGGATTAATACGGATACATTACCAAAAAGAAACCAGTTTACAGATTTGATGACTACGAATGGTTATACTAGAAATGGTTTTAAAATGATTTTTGATTTTGTAGCATATGTAAAAACACTTTCTAACCCGGGTAACCCAAATGATTTGGTAGATGATGTGATGAGATATGTTTACAGAATAAATTTATCGCCACAAATAAAACAGCAAACCAAAACGCAATTATTATTGAGTAACCAGCAATACGATTATTATTGGACAAACGCATGGGATGCTTATATAGCAAACCCATCAACGGCAAATTATAATATCATCAATACTAGGTTGAAAGATCTATTTAAATATTTAATGGCTTTGAGTGAATACCAGTTGAGTTAAACGGTTGAATGTTGTTTGAAGGGTTGAAGGTATATCCAAGTTAGAAGAGTCCAAAGTTTTGCGAAGCAAAACCGAACTCCGCCTTCTTTTCAATAGAACGTCTTCCCGCCCCTGCCTTTGCCGGCAGGCAGGTTCTCGGCAAAAATATTTTGCAAACCTGTGTGCTGCAGGAGCAGCAAAAAAAACGAAGTTTTTAAACTTTGTGGCTTTGGCCTTAGTGGCAAAACAATTCTGCAAGGCAGAAAAAATATTGAGTAAAATAATTCGATTATAAAAATTTCAATATGAAACGTAGAGAATTCTTAGGTAAATCTGTTGCAGCTACAATACCTGCTTTAATAAGCGGCTATTCTGTAAAAGCATTTAACGAAAACTCACCATTGGTAAAAGCGCTACTTGGAAGTGAAACTGATACCGATCATGTTTTTGTAATTGTGCAATTATCTGGCGGTAATGACGGATTAAATATGGTGATACCAATAAGCACCTACAGTTTGTATAATGCTGCCCGTACCAATATTGCCATACCAGAAAATAGAATTCTAAAACTGAGCGGATTCGATAATACTGGCTTGCATCCAAGCATGACGGGCTTACAAACCATGTACAATGAATCTAAATTGAAAGTGATACAGGCAGTAGGATATCCACAGCCAAATTTTTCGCATTTTAGGGCTACCGATATTTGGATGACTGCAAGCAATAGCAACCAAGAAGTGTATACAGGATGGGCTGGGCGGTATTTGAATTATGAATATCCCAATTTCCCAAATGGTTATCCAACTGCAAGCATGCCAGATCCGTTGGCCATACAAATAGGAAGCACCGCATCGCTCACTACGCAAGGACCTGCAGTGAATTTAGCTATGAGTATTACAAGTGCCACTTCGTTTTATCAACTCATAAATGGCACAAGCGATCCTGTACCAGCTACAAAAGCCGGAAAGGAATTAAATTATGTACGTGATGTAGCAAAACAAACAAAACAATATGCTAGCACCATAACTGCTGCTGCTGCAAAGGTTCCTATTCAGAGTACTTACCCAACAAATAACAGCTTGGCAGACCAATTAAAAATTGTAGCTCGCTTGGTAAAAGGTGGCTTAAAAACCAGGGTTTACATGGTAAGTTTTGGTGGCTTTGATACACATAGCTTGCAAACAACAGTAGCCGATACTACCGTAGGAAGCCATGCTACTTTACTGGGAAGAGTAAGTGATGCTATAAAAGCATTTCAGGACGATTTGAAATTTTTAGGAATAGAAGATAGGGTTGTAGGTATGACATTTAGTGAGTTTGGTAGAAGAATTAAAAGCAATAGCAGCACCGGTACTGACCATGGTTCTGCTTCTCCCTTATTTGTCTTTGGTAAACCAGTACAAGTTGGTGTACTGGGCGATAATCCAACGATACCAACAGTGGCAACGGTAAATGACAATGTGCCTATGCAATATGATTTTAGAAGTATTTATTCCACCATTTTAGAAAAGTGGTTTTGCATACCAAAAGAAACGGTGAAAAATTTATTTCCACAAAATATTAATGGCGTGTTGCAAGATTTACCATTGATAAAAAACGGCACTTGTACAACATCTACACCAAACACTTCTGGCACAACATTACTAACAAATTATCCAAATCCATTTGCAACCACAACCACTATAGAATTTAAGAGCGAAGGTGGACATACACTTATACAAATTATTGATAGCACAGGAAGGTTAATTGCAAATCTATTTGAAAAAGATTTTCCAGTAGGTGTGCCTGTTACGCAGAAAATTACATTTGACGCATCGCACTTATCAAGTGGAATATATTATGCACGTTTACAAAATGGGGCAATACAGCAAGTGCGGGCAATGATGAAAGTAAAATAAAGTTTTTCTACATTTTATAAAAAGCCAGTGAATTTTATTTACTGGCTTTTTTATGCACTACCTAAAAATATTCGCATTTATCCTACCCTTACACGTTGAATTTATTAATTGTAAATAAGCCTACTACATTTCAAAACGATAAAATATTTTTTGGCAGGATGAAATTAATTTTTGTATTAATTTCATTTGCCCTTTCCCTATTGCTTTAATTTTTTATTCAATCTTATAGAAAGTATTGTAAGAAAAAATAAATGCTGTTAAACTTTTTTAATAGCCTCTAGTCTTATACAAGAAGGATTTATTTACAAACTTTAAAATTATTTTTTATGAAACAAACAATTCAACTATCCAAAGGGTTTTTATTTATTGCCCTATTTGGAACACTGTTATTTACAAGTTGCAAGAAAGAAAGCACTACATTAACAGACAATGCTATTACGCCAGAAGCCTCTGTAGTAGCGGCTTCCGAAACAACCGAAGCCAGTAAACAAGAAGCACAAACCGAAGAACAGTTTGACGACATCTTTAACATTACAGGAAGTATGAACGCTTCAAATGCTGGAGAGGATTTAGGAATGGGTACAAACGTATCTGGACTTGACGATTTAGGTGCAAGAACAGACTCTAATGGACATTGCTATAGAATTACTGTAGTGCCAAACACACCCGGCGTTTTCCCTAAAGTTGTTACGATTAATTTTGGTGATGGTTGCTTGGGCCGTGATGGAAAATTTAGAAAAGGCAAAATCGTTTCTATCTACACAAACAGAATGCTGGTACCAGGTGCAAAAGTTTCTACCACATTCGTAAACTATTTTGTAGATAGCTTTAAAATAGAAGGCACTCATATTTCAGAAAATACCAGTACCCCAAACATGCAAGGATGGAAGCTAACCGTGTTGGATGCAAAAATATTAAATACCAATAACAACAAATGGGCAAAATGGAATAGTACAAAAAATATTTTGCAAATTCTTGGTAACGGTACGCCCAATTTTCCGCTAGATGATGTGTATAAAATTACTGGTGCTGCAAGAGGATCTAACTCTGCTGGTCATACGTGGACATCATTAGTTTTAGAGCCGCTTATCAAGAAATTTACTTGCCGCTATATTGTAAAAGGTACCGTCAAAATTGTAAGGGATGGCAATGACGCACTATTAGATTATGGCAATGGAGACTGCGACAATCAAGCCATACTTTATATAAACGGTGTGCCGCATTTAATAACGCTTTAGTTTTCATTATCATGATGCATGAATTTTAAAAATATAATTAATGTACAAGAACCACTGATTTATTAGTGGTTTTTGTCGTAAGCAATGGTTTGTAGTTTAGATAATAAATTTTGTAAATAAATACCTTCAACTTACATAGTTACATCATTAAGTTTTAAAGGCGATAAATATTTGTTACCTTTCGCCAGTTCTAAAAACAAAACCATGAGTCTAGATAAAGAATTACAAAAACGAAGCAACAACCTTTGCGAATTATGCGGTTCCAATGATGCCAATACAGACTATGCAATTCCTAATAGCCCAAGTAATAAAATCGAACATCATCTTTGGATATGCCCCACTTGCCATACACAAATGACCAATATAGAAACGGCAGATGAAAACCATTGGCGTTGTTTGAAAGACAGTATTTGGAGCGAATTGCCTGCAGCAAAAGTTGTCTCCTGGCGCATGTTGCACAAATTAAAAAAATTAGATTGGACACAAGATTTGGTTGATATTGCTTATTTAGACGAAGATGAATTGGCTTGGGCAAAAGCAAGTGGCGATGATATAAACCAAGATGATATTGAAAAACATGTAGATTGTTTTGGGGCTGTTTTATCAAGCGGCGATAATGTGGTGCTTACCAAAACACTAGAGGTAAAAGGTGCAACTTTTAATGCAAAAGTGGGAACAGTTGTGCACAACATTCATTTAGTAACAGGTAATACTGATCAAATAGAAGGACGGGTTAATGGCTCTATGATTGTTATTCTTACAAAGTATGTTAGGAAGTCGGGGAAATAATATTTTTCTTTTCTTAAAAATTCTTTTTGGTATAACTTTATTGTAAATAAATTATTGTGGAATTAACCAAAGAACAGCAAGCTATAATCCAATCCACAGGTGATATTAAAATAAATGCCGTTGCTGGTTCAGGAAAAACCACTACCATCATAGCATATGCTGCAACTAGACCAAAAAATAGTAAAATACTTTATTTGGCATTTAACAAATCTGTGAAGCTAGAGGCTATAAAAAAGTTTGCAGAAAAAGGAATAAGCAATGTAAAAGTAGAAACTGCTCATTCGTTGGCTTATAAACATATAGTGCATGGAAACAATTTTAGGATAAAAGCACAAGGCTATAAAACCAATGAAATAGCCGATATGCTTGGTTTGAAGGGTAATGGTGAAAAGCATTACGAGTTTGTAGTAGCAAACCATATAAATAAATTTATAGCCTATTTCTGTAACAGTGATAAGCAAAAAATACAAGAACTAAATTACCTTGATATCGTATCGGATGCTAAGGCAAAAGTATTTATAAAGAATTGTTACCCCTTCCTAGAAATGCAAACAAGGCTACTATTGGCAAAAATGAATAGCAGCGAGATAGAGATTACACACGATTTTTATTTAAAGAAGTTTCAATTGGCCAATCCATTGCTTTCATTTGATTACATCTTGTTTGATGAAGGGCAAGATGCATCTGCAGCTATGCTAGATGTTTTTTTTAAGCAACCAGCCACAAAAGTAATTGTGGGAGATACCCACCAACAAATTTATGGTTGGCGACATGCAGTAAATTCAATGGACAAAGCCAATTTCAATACTTTTCATTTATCTACAAGTTTTAGGTTTGGTGAGGGTATTGCAAAACTAGCCATGGGTATTTTAGAATGGAAGAATTTTTTGGCAGATTACAAAGCTCTATTAATAAAAGGCAAAGGGAACAATAATAAAAAAATAAGCAAAGCTATTATTGCAAGAACGAATCTTGGTTTATTGTTAAAAGCCATTGAGTATGTAACAGAGCAAAATAAAATTACTTCGCTGTATTTTGAAGGCAATATAAACTCCTATACTTATGCTGATGATGGTGCGTCTTTATACGATGTATTAAATTTATATAACGGCAAAAGACACCTAATAAGGGATAGTTTAATAAAGGCAATGAAAGACTTAGAGGAGCTGGAAGAATATATTGAAAAAGCGGAGGATGTGCAACTTGCCATGATGGTAGAAATAGTAAAGGAATATGGAAACGAAATACCCTCTATTATAAAATTGATAAAAGATAAACATGTAGCCAATGATGATAAAGAAAAAGCCGATGTAGTTTTTTCTACTGTGCATCGTTGTAAAGGTATGGAGTACGACGAAGTAGAATTGGTTAACGATTTTATTACAGCGGCAAAAGTGGAAAAAGCTGCAATTGACAATAATAAAGAACCTTTGAAAAACGCCAAAACCAATGAAGAAATAAATTTACTATATGTAGCCGCAACAAGGGCAAAAAATATCCTACATTTCCCCGAGGCATTACTGCCTAAAGATTTTGACAGTTCTAAAAATATTAAAATTATAAAATTACAAGAAGAACCGCAAAAAA
>JANMGS010000140.1:0-2578 GCA_031374745.1 Ferruginibacter sp.
CATTCATCTCCCTATATATTCCAAAATCCCCTTCGCCCCATCCTTTCCCGCTTGCACAGCATCCACCACTTCTTTACCCCCATTCACCGCATCGCCGCCAGCAAATACGCCTTTTAAATTTGTACTCCCGTTTTTATCTATTACAATTTTCCCCATTTTATTTTGTATAAGCGCATCATTTACCAAACCTTCAAATGGGATTTGCCCTGCTGCTTTTATAACCATATCTACATCAAGAATAAAAGTTTCGCCTGTTTCTACCGGTGCTCTTCTTCCAGAAGCATCGGGCTCTCCTAAAACCATTTTATTACAAACCAATTTTTTTACTAACCCATTTTCTCCAATAATTTCTTTAGGGCTAGCAAGCCAAATAAAGGAGCAACCATCCAACCTTGCAATATCCAATTCTACATCCGTACAAGGTTTTTCATTTTCTGTTCTTCTATAAATTAGTGTTACTTCTTTTGCGCCCAATCTTTTTGATTGTGTAGCAGCATCAATTGCCGTCATGCCCATGCCAATAACTGCCACATTATCTCCTACTGCTATCGTAGAATAGTCATGTGTACGAATATTGTAAATAAATGAAATAGCATCTTCTACTCCTTGCAAATCTTCGCCAGGTATTTCTAATGAGCGTGCAACACCTACACCAATACCTAAAAAAACGGCATCATAATTTTGTTGCAGTTCAGTAATTGAAATATCTTTTCCCAAAGCAATATTGTACTTAACATTAATACCCCCAACAGATAGAATAAAATCTACTTCATCTTTACAAAATTGAGCAGTGGCTTTATAAGCAGCTACTCCATAAGTCATCAATCCTCCTCCCTTTTCTTCTTTTTCAAAAATAGTTACATCAATTCCTTCAAGCGATAAAGCATGCGCACAAGCTAAGCCTGCAGGCCCCGCTCCTACAACTGCTACTTTTTTGCCTATGGAATCTTTTCTTGTAAATAATTTCCATCGTTTAGCCATGGCTCTCTCTGTAGAATACCGTTGCAACTTTGCAATGTTGATGGGTTCTTCTTCCAAAAAATTATAGACACATGCACCTTCGCATAATTTTTCTACTGGGCAAACTTTAGAACAGCCTGCACCCATAATATTAGATGATAAGATTGTTTTTGCCGAACCTTTAATATTGCCCGAAGAAATTTGTTTGATAAACAAAGGCACATCAATGCTCGTAGGACACAATTTTGTGCAGGGTGCATCATAACAATTTATGCACCTATTGGCTTCTATAGCAGCGGCTTCATCATGCTCAAATGGAGGATGAATATCGCTGAAATTTATTGCGTATTGTTCTTGTGCTAGTTTATTATTTTGAATCATATATTTAATTTAGAATGATGCGTTATGAATAATGAATTTATTTGTATTCATCATTTATAATTCGACATTCATAATCATAGCTCTGTTATTTTACTGTACGTTTCTGGCCTTCTATCTCTAAAAAATTGCCAAGTGTTTCTCACTTCTTCAATCATATCCAAATCAAAATCGCAAATCAACAATTCGTCTTTATCTTCTGATGCCGTAGCTAAAATTTGTCCACGAGGATCTACAAAATAAGAGCTACCGTAAAACTTTCCTAGGTTCCAAGGTTTTTCTTCGCCCACTCTATTGATGCATCCCATAAAATACCCATTGGCTGCCGCATGTGCTGGTTGCTCTAGCTTCCATAAATATTGAGAAAGTCCTGCAACAGTTGCTGATGGATTATACACGATTTCTGCACCATTTAAACCCAAGCATCTTGCCCCTTCTGGAAAATGCCTATCGTAACAAATATACACACCTACTTTGGCATACTTCGTTTGAAATACAGGATAACCAAGGTTTCCGGGCTTGAAGAAAAACTTTTCCCAAAAACCGGTTGTATGGGGAATATGATTTTTTCTATATTTTCCTAAATAAGTACCATCTGCATCTATTACAGCAGCCGTATTGTATAACACACCAGCTTGCTCTTTTTCGTAAATGGGAACAATGATAACCATATTATACTTTTTGGCGTAGGTAGCCATCAAATCAGTTGTAGGGCCAGGTATTGACTCTGCAGATGCATACCATTTTTTATCTTGTCCAGGACAAAAATAGGGTGAGTTAAAAATTTCTTGCAGGCATAAAATCTGCACCCCTTTTTGTCCCGCTTCTTCTATAAGCGGAATATGCTTTTGTACCATGGCATCGCATATTTCTTGTATGGTACCTTCACCTTCCGTTTTAGGAAGACTCATTTGTATAAGACCCGATTTTATTATTCTTGGCATAATAGTAATTTTAATATTTATAAAAGCTGAGAAATTTACAATTCCTTTTTTACAGATTTTTCAATTTTTTTATCTGGAATTAACCATATCATGGAGACAATAAAAAATATGACCCCCGAAATGGCTGGATTAGAATATAATGCAATGGGTATAGCAATTAAATAAAGTAAAACAGAACCAATAGATTTCCACCCTTTGGGTTTTATAACTTCTTCTAATTGTTTTTCATTTCTTTGACTTCTAACAATTGTTGTTTGTAAAATATTAAATGCTACTCCGCACAACAAGGCCAATAC
>JANMGS010000220.1:0-1726 GCA_031374745.1 Ferruginibacter sp.
AATGAATTAATATTGAACAATACACTTATAAAAAAATGAAAATGAATTTAAAATTACCTGTATTTTTATTTATGCTTTTTATTGCAAAAGCAGTTTGCGCACAAGACTTTGACTCACCGCTTAAATATATGGAAGCCATCAGTGCACAGCAAGAGAATGTTTCTAAAAGGTATATGGCTTATACCAGTGCATCTGCACACGGAAAGCGAGAAAAAAAGGTAGATAAATTGCGTACTAAATTGATGGATGAAATTCAAGAAGCAAAGATGAATATTGGTTCGTTGCCAAGTTACAAAGGCGATAAAAATTATAGGGATAGTGCGGTAAATTTTATGAAATTTTATTTTAACGTAATGAACGATGACTATTCAAAAATTATCAACATGGAGGAAATTGCAGAGCAGAGTTATGACGAAATGGAAGCCTATATTTTTTTGGAAGAAAAAGTACAGCAAAAATTAGAAGATGCCAATAAAACGATGACGAAAGCACAAAAAGAATTTGCTGAAAAAAATAATATTACACTTACTGCCGATAAAAGCGAGCTAGGTGAAAAAATGAAAGAGTCTGGTGCAGTAAGTAAATATTATCACCAAGTGTATTTGGTTTTTTTTAAACCTTATATACAAGAAAAAAACTTGATGGATGCGATCAAGAAAAATAATTTGACTGGTATAGAACAAAGCAAAAGTGCCATGCTTAAATTTGCTCAAGAAGGGCTAGCAAAGCTTGCTGCAATGAAGTCGTACAATGGAGATTTTGCTTTGATAGGGGCATGTAAGACCATACTTAATTTTTATGTGAAAGAAGCAGAAAAAACAGCTGGAATAAATGAATTTTTATTGACAAAAGAACGTTTTGAAGGGATAAAAAAAGTAATGGATAAAAAAGGGGATAGTAGAACGAAAGAAGATGTAGAAGCGTACAACAAAGCTGTAAATGAAATGAACAAGTCTTCCAATGCATATAATAGCACAAATCAAATGCTCAATGACCAAAGGTCCGAATCGCTTGACGGATGGAACAAAGGGGGTAAATCATTTTTTGATGAACACACACCTAAGTATAAATAGCAAAGCTGGGAAAGCAAAAAACTGAAAATAGGAAAGAAAATAAAAATTTAAAAAAATGTCAAGCTTTTGCTTGACATTTTTTTATCTTGCAACCGATACATGAAACTATACGAAGATACTTACCGCCACAAAGGTTTAAGAAAAAAATTACTAGACTTACTTAGAGAGAAAGGCATTACAGACGAAAATGTTTTAAATGCCATGAATAATATTCCACGCCATTTTTTTATGGATAGTGCGTTGGATAATATTGCATATGAAGACAGGGCGTTTCCTATTTCGGATGGACAAACAATCTCACAGCCATACACGGTAGCTTATCAAACACAATTGTTGCAAATAAAGCCCAACGAAAAAGTGTTGGAAATAGGCACGGGCAGTATTTACCAAGCCACGATGTTGGCAGAATTGGGTGCCAAAGTTTTTACAATAGAAAGGCAAAAAAATCTGTTTGATAAAACAAAGGATTATATTTTTAAAAGAAAATATCCAAACTTGAAATTTTTTTACGGGGATGGATTTGAAGGCTTGCCTACCTATGCACTTTTCGATAAAATAATTATTACTGCAGCCGCGCCATTTATTCCGCCAAAACTTATTCAACAACTTAAAACAGGTGGGTACATGGTTATACCGGTAGATGAGGGTGAAAG
>JANMGS010000271.1:0-11588 GCA_031374745.1 Ferruginibacter sp.
CAATCCCGGCCAGCCGGTAAAGGAAGTCCCTGATGAGCAGGGTTTCCCCGTCATCGTAACGCAAGCTGCCGGTATTGAGAACACTTTTGCAGGCGGCAAGGGAAAGCATGTTCTGTCCCCCTGCCAAATCCTGTACCGTACTATTTTCGCCCGTTGTGCCATCTGCGGATAATTTTTTTGATATATTCATTGACAAGATACGTAATTAGTTGATAATCATTGTTATATATTTCATTTGAGAGCATAAATTGCCTTTTTTGGGGCGCATTTATAGCCCTTCCCGACCGGTCACAGCCCGTTTGCCCTGACCGTTGCGGGGCTACTTCTTCTTGCGCCCCTTTCGTTTTTTGGCAGCGGCCCGGCATTGTTTCCTGCACGCTTCCCTGCGCCTGTCGGCGCTACGTTCCCTGAGCGCCCCTAAACAGAAAGACAGTACCACTAAGGAACAGACCAGTCCCCCGGTCACCTGAACAAATGCGGTTGCAGGTTTCCAAAAATCGGAGCCGTTGAGCGTGCCGTTTGCCGCTGCGCCGGACTGACGGATAATTGCTGTTTCCATATCTTATTTTTCCGGGTTTTAAGTAAAACGGGATTGTTTTACCTGTCCCTTTGCGCAAAGTTCAACACCCTTTTTGGGGTAGGGGAAGATTTGGGGGTACCCTAAATCATGGTTTTTCACACCGGTCAAAAGTTGGACGTTACGTAATATTTATGTAAAAAAGGATTGTGTTCCCGGTCGGAAAAGGTTTAGGGTTTTACGTAAATTGTGCTTGAGCTTTATGCAAAATGGACAGTAATTGCAAAACGGACAGCATTGCCCGTACCAATCAAAAAGTGCAAAGTTGCCGGGAAACCCGAACAATGGCTGCCCTGATTCGGTATATTGGCCCTAAGCAATGACCCAAGTGCTATCTGGTCAGCTTAACAGCTTCCTCAAGCCTTAATGCGGCATTATCCCAATTTATGATGTTGAACAACGCATCAACAAAGTCTGTACGCTTGTTTTTGTATTTCAAATAATAGGCATGTTCCCAAACGTCAATAACCAATAAAGGAATCGCCCCCCATTGTGTTAGTTTTTCATGGTTCTCGCATTGCAAAACTGTTAGGCTGTCGCTGTAAGGCTGGTACGCAACTATACCCCAGCCGTTGCCATCAACATTTTTAGATGTAGCAGCAATCAAAGATTTTAGTTTATCGTAACTGCCAAAGTTTTTTTCAATGCGTTTTTGCAGGTCGCCCGTTGGCAATGTTTTTTTATTGGTAAGGTTTGTCCAAAAGATTGAATGCAGGATGTGCGATGAAAAGTGATAGGATAGTTTCTTTGTCCAAAAGTCAACGGTTTCTAAATTGTTTTCATCCAATGCTTTTTTAATCATCTGCAAATCTTTGTTTGCTCCTTTTACTGCTCCACCATGATGAAATGTATAATGTAAGTGCATGGTTTCTGCATCCATGTACGGCTCTAAAAAATTTTCACTGTAAGGCAAAGCCTGTTGCATATAATTACCGTTAGCATCCACCAATTTGTCAATTGGGTTGTTGGTAAGGTTTTGTGCAAAGGCATTACGTGTTGAAATTAATGTTGCTGCACTTGCTAAAGTTCCTGCTTTTAAAAAATCTTTTCTGTTCATAGTTGTAAATTTATGATTTAGTTGTTACTCTTCCGTATTCTTCATTTTCATTAATAATGAGTAAGCACCTTTTACTACAATACTCTTGTTAGCAAAGTCTGTGGCTGATGCTATTTCTGTAAAACCGTTTTCTGTGTTGCCTGTGTTTACTTCGGTCATTTCGTATTGCTTGTTTCCTTTGTCAATAAAAATATAATTTTTGCTTTCAAAACTTATGATTGCATCGGATGGCAAGGCGTTTGATTGTTGGCTTTGCAATTCTATTTCTGCATTCATGTACATTCCTGGTAAAAGCGATTTGTCATAATTGATAAAGTGGCAATGTATTTCAGTGCTTCTATCTTCGCTAAAATCTTTGCCTAATAAAATGATTTTGCAAGGGTGCTTTTTGTCTGGGTTGGTGTTGGTGTATGCAGTTAGCAATTGCCCGATGGAAAGTTTGTTGATGTCTTTCTCAAAAATAGTGAGTGCCAAATGTATGTCGGCAGGGTTTACAATTTCAAACAGTACATCGCTTGGTGTAACATACTTGCCAATGTTTACATTTACTTTAGAAACGTAGCCGTTGATAGGTGAATAAATATTGATGCTCTTAGTAATATTATTTGCTGAAACTTTGTTTGGATTAATACCTGCAAATTTTAATTTTTCTGCATACGATTGTATTAATACCGAAAGTGAGTTGTATTCTGTTTGTGCTTGCTGATATACTTTATCGCTGCTGGCTTTGCTTTGGTTGAGGTCTTTTTGCCTTTCGTATTCTGCTTTGGCGTAGCCAATTTTTGCTTTTGCCATTAAGTAATCTTCCTGCATTTGTATAAATTGTTTGTCCTCAATGATGCAAAGCACTTGCCCCTTGCTCACATACACACCTTCTAATAAATTGGTTCGTTTTAAATAACCACCGCTTGGAACACTTATAGAAACAAGGTTTTGAGGCGGCACATCTATTTTGCCATTTACTTTTATAGTAGATGAAATGTTTTGCTGTTCTATTTTTCCTGTAACGATACCTGCATTTTTTATTTGTGCATCGGTAAGCGTTACAATGTTTTCAGCAGTTGGTGTTGCTGCTGTTTCTTCTTTTTTTGTTTCGCTTTTGCAAGAGAATAAAAATGATGTTGCTATAAAAGCTATGAATATATTTTTACTCATGATTTTTTTATTTTGGTATTCGTGAATCTTCGATTTCATTTTTTATAAATTATTTGTTTGAAAATTTGAGTGATTGTTTGAAAACAAGAACCGCTACAATGCTTAAAATAATTGTGATGATGCCGCCATATAAAAACTCTTTGCTTGAATATTGTGAGCCTAAAAAGCCTGCAATTGGATATGCAATTGCCCACCACAAATGCGAAAATGCAAAGTGTGAACCATATACTTTTCCTTGGTCTGCCGATGCAATGTTTTCTGCAATTAAAGTTTCCGATGGCATTTCGGCAAGGCTTTGCCCTAAACCTGCCAACAACCATAAAAATAGCAATGCTGTGTAAGGAACATAGTTTGCAAAGCAAATAGATAAGCCCAATAAAATTGCACCACTTACTAAGGAAAGGCTTCTTGTTTTTGATTTATCTAAACTGCCCAATACAAATGCAGATATAGCTGAACCAATACCAAAGATTGCCATTATCCAACCATAATATTTATCATCTAACAACAAACCATTTTTTATGTGGCTGATGGTGTTTACTAAAATCATAGCACCTGCAATGGCACTTACAAATTCAATGCTTAATACAAAGCGTAAAATTTTATTACCAAACAAAAGGCGAATACCTTTCATTACTTCGCCCCAATTTTTTTTTGGTTGTAGTGCTTCGGCTGTTACCCCTTTTTGCAGGTCTGCTTTAGGAATAGAAAGAATTAAAATAGCTGCCGCAATAAACGAAACTGCATCTAAAAAAAAGATTTGCCTTGCACCTAACCAAACGGCTACAATACCTGCCATTGCTGGACCTAACACACCTAACAATTGAAAAGTGGCGGTTGATAATCCAACAGCTTCACGAAAATATTTGCCGTCAATTATTTGCGGAATTACAGCCCTGTACGTTGGTGTAAAAAAAGCGTTGAACACATTTAGTAAAAATACCAACACATAAATTTGCCACTCCGCAGTAATAAATGGGAGGCAACAAATAATTGCCATTCTTATAAAATGGGTTACGTACAAAATCTTTTTTCTATCTACTTTATCTGCAACCACACCTGCAAATGACGAAAAAATAATAAAAGCTGTAACACGAAGTGTGAGTGCTGTAGCTAAAATTACTGGCGAACGTTCTTTGTCTATTTGATAAGCCAACAATGCTAACCCAACCCACGAAAACGCATCGCCTAAAAGACTGATGGTTTGTGCCAAATATAGCTTTGCAAAGGTTTTGTTTTGCAACGATCTAAAAGGTTCAAGCAAAACGGCAGCAATGCTTTTTTTGTTATTATTTTCCATTGCTGTTTATTTATTGGTTAATGAATTGAACTGCACAATCGTGTTATTTAATTGCCTTACTGCCTCTACATAATTGCTTTGTATTTCGGTGTTTTGGTTAATGAGCATTACCCATTCCAAATAATTAATATCGCCACCAATAAATTTTTTGTTGGCAGTTACTAAAACCAACTCTACATTTTTTAAGGCTTCGGTTTCGTAGTAAGCTACAGTTGCTTTATACTTTTTGTATTCTTGTAATAAATGTTGGTATTGGCTTTGCAGTTTTTGTTTTTCAATGGTTAGTTTGTTATCGGCTATTTCGTTGTTTACTTCTAAGGCTTTCATTTTATTTTTTATAGAAGTATTGAACAATGGAATGGCAATGCCTAACGAACCATACAAACCGTTATAGCCATTTTGTACTGTGTTGTTTGCCCGAAAAGTTTGGTAATAAGCACCGCCAACTAATTCAGGATTTTTTTTGGTTTTTTCAACGGCTATTTTTGCTATGTTGATATTTTTTTCTTGTTCAATTAATTTAATGTTTGGCAAAGAAGCAACAAAACTGGTATCTATTGTTTCGGCAAAATCTATTTTGTATTTATCTGCCGTAGGCAAATATTCAGCATCAGCATTTAATAAATATTTGAATTGCGTTTGCAGTATTTTATAATCGTTTTGCAACTCTGCCAACTGTATTTTTATTTGCCCTAACTGGTTTTCGGCTGTTGCCTTTTCTAATACATTGCTTTCGCCTTTATCAAAGCGTAAAGTTGATTTTCGTAAAAATTCTGAATAAATGGTATCAGTTTTTTGCAACAGTTTTTCTTTCTCTTTCAGGTAAATTATTTCATAAAAAACCTGTGTTACCTGTTTGGTCAATTCTCTTTTTTGTATGGCTTCGTTCCATTGACCTTGCTTTGCTTCTTCTATTAAAAACTGCTTTTGTTTTTTATATACCGATGGGAATTTGATGCTTTGCGATACGCCTAATTTTACATCAAAGGCATTGCTGTTAAACTGCCCAAACTCTGTACCAATGGCGGTATTAGGAATATCGTAAGCCGTTTTTGTCATTCGGTTTAGATATTCAGTATTTAGTTTTTCGTTCTTTATTTTCAAGCTGTTGCTGTTTGCAATTTCAATTGCTTTATCAATACTTATTTTTTCTTGTGCCTGTATATTTTGCGAAGCAAATAATGCAAAGCATAACATTATTGAAGCTGTTATTTTTGGGTTCATTGTTGGTTTTGTTTTAATGCCTTTTTCAAACATGATGTATAAAATAGGCAGTACAAAAAGGGTTAAGAATGTTGCAATTAATAAGCCGCCTATTACAACGGTTGCCAAAGGTTTTTGCACTTCTGCACCCGAACCATTGCTTAATGCCATTGGTAAAAATCCTAATGAAGCAACAAAGGCTGTCATTAAAACGGGGCGTAATCTTATTCTTGTTCCTTCTAATACAATGGCTTTTAAATTGGTTTCGCCCCGCTGTTTTATTCGGTTAAATTCTGCAATCAATACCAATCCATTTAATACGGCTACGCCAAACAATGCAATAAAGCCAACACCTGCACTAATGCTGAAAGGCATACCACGAAGTGCCAAAAAGAATATACCGCCAATGGCAGATAAAGGAATGGCTGAATAAATAAGTAAGCCATGTTTAACAGAATTGAAAGCAAAGAATAACAAAATAAAAATTAGAATTAATGAAACTGGTACGGCAATCATTAACCTGTTTTTTGCAGCGTTTAAATTTTCAAAAGCACCGCCATAAGTGGGATAATAACCTGCTGGAAATTTTATTTGCGTACCTACTTTTTCCTGTAATTCTTTTACGATACTTTGTACATCTCTACCACGAACATTGAAGCCGACAACAATCCTTCTTTTGGCATCTTCCCTTTGTATTTGATTAGGACCTTCGGTAATGGCAACATCTGCCAATTGCGATAATGGAATTTGTGAACCGCTTGGCGTTGGTATCAAAAGGTTTTGTACATCTTGTACATCTTTTCTTTTTTCGCCTTCTAATCTTACTACCAAATCAAACCGTTTTTCGCCTTCGTAAATAATGCCTGTGCTTTGCCCTGCAAAAGCGGTATTTACAATTCGGTTAATATCTTCAATGTTTAAATTATACTGAGCAATAACTGGTCGGTTGTAATTGATTACTACCTGCGG
The DNA here is from genome assembly GCA_031374745.1 of Ferruginibacter sp. GTDB lineage: Bacteria > Bacteroidota > Bacteroidia > Chitinophagales > Chitinophagaceae > Ferruginibacter. Next base: position 6,262 of record JANMGS010000271.1, read on the forward strand.
CATACCTGTTACGGTTTCTACATATAAGTCACTTGTGCCTTTTACCGTGTTTACAATCTTGCCTAATTTATCTGCATACAATGCTAACGTATCTAAGTTTTCGCCAAATATTTTACACACTACATCTTGCCTTGCCCCTGTCATTAATTCGTTGAAACGCATTTGTACAGGATATTGAAAACCGAAAGTAACACCCGGTACGGCTTCTAATTCTTTTGCCATTTTTTCGGATAATTCATCAAATGTTTTGGCTGATGTCCACTTGCTTTTGTCTTTTAAAATTACCATCATATCGCTGGCATCAATAGGCATGGGGTCTGTTGGTACTTCGCTGCTGCCTGTTTTGCCTACTACTTTTTCTACCTCTGGAAATTTCTCTAATAATATTTTAGAACCTTTTGCAATAGCATCCATTGAGGTTTGCAAATTGCTACCTGTTAGTACCCTTGTTTCTACTGCAAAGTCGCCTTCTTCCAACGATGGCATAAACTCGCCACCCATAAATGTAAGGGTAACAATAGCTGCTGCAAATAATGCAAGCGTAACGCCAACAAGCATTTTTGGAATGGCTAATGCTTTGGTTAAAATGCGTTGGTAAATATTTTCTAACCTGTGCATCATCTTATCAGAAAATGATTTTTTATGTGTGATGTTTTTGCTTAAAAACAAAGCCGTCATCATTGGCACATAAGTAATAGATAAAATAAATGCACCAAATAATGCAAAGGCAATTGTTTGAGCCATTGGCAAAAACATTTTTCCTTCAATACCTCTTAATGTAAAGATTGGAATGTACACTATCAGTATAATCAGTTCGCCAAAAACGGCTACGTTTCGCATTCTTACCGATGTTTCTAAAACGGTATCGTCCATTTCGTTTTGAGAAATTTTGCTGATGCTTCGGCTGTGCAAACTAAACAAACAAGCTTCTACAATAATTACTGCACCGTCCACAATCAACCCAAAATCCAATGCACCCAAACTCATTAAATTGCCACTTACACCAAACAAATTCATGAGTATAACGGCTATCAGCATTGCCATAGGAATTACACTTGCCACAATTAAACCTGCCCTGATATTTCCTAAGAAAAATATTAAAACAAACAGTACAATCAATGCCCCTTCAATTAAGTTAGTACCTACGGTTTTTATAGAATTGTTTACCATTTTGGTACGGTCTAAAAATGGTTCAAGCACCACACCTTCGGGCAATGTTTTTTTAATTTGCTCAATTCTTTCTTTAATATTTTGAATAACGATATTGCTGTTTGCACCTTTCAGCATCATTACAACCGCACCCGAAACTTCGCCTTTGCCGTTGTAGGTCATAGCACCATAACGAATAGCATTGCCAATTCTTACATCGGCTACATCCCTTATAAACAAAGGGCTTCCGCTTGCAGTGTTCTTTATGGAAATGTCTTTTATGTTGTCAATAGTATTTATCAAACCTTCGCTGCGGATATATAAAACCGTAGGACCTTTTTCAATATATGCACCGCCTGTATTTTGATTGTTTTTTTCTACTGCATTAAAAACATCGGCAACAGTAATGTTGTACGATTGTAATTTGTTGGGGTCAATAGCAATTTCGTACTGCTTTAATTTTCCGCCAAAGCTGCTTACTTCTGCCACACCTTCTACGCCTAATAATTGTCTGCGAACAATCCAATCTTGTATGCTTCTTAATTCGGTTGCATCATACTTTTTTTCATAGCCTGTTTTTGCCCTTACTGCGTACTGGTATATTTCGCCCAAACCTGTTGTAACTGGTGCTAAAAATGGTGTGCCAATGCCTTTTGGTATTTGGTCTTTTACGGCACTCAATCTTTCTGTTACTTGTTGCCTTGCCCAATACACATCGGTAGCATCGTTAAACACAATGGTAACAACACTTAAACCAAACCTTGAAAAACTTCTAATTTCTTTTAAGCCTGGGATATTGCTGTTGGCTTGTTCAATGGGAAATGTAATGAGCCGTTCAATATCGGTTGCCCCCAACGATGGGGCAGAGGTTATAACCTGCACTTGGTTGTCGGTAATGTCTGGCACGGCATCAATGGGCAGTTTGGTAAATTGATAACTACCATAGCCAATAAGGGCAATGATAAACAACCCAATTATGAGTTTGTTTTTTATGGAAAACGCTATGATATTATTAAGCATACGATGAATGAATTATTATTTATTTACAATGAATATTGTCCTTTTAATTTTAGTGTAACCACAATATCAGTAGCTTCTTTGTTCCTAAAAAACCAACCATGCTTTCCTTCAAAAGGGGCATAAAAAGTACCAACCATATTATTGGAATAGGCTATAGTGTAACTTTCAAAATATACATCTTTTGATGGCTTCACTTCTTTTACTTCTCCATGAAAATCAAAATATAATGTTCCTTTTTTTGTTGTCCATTCGTATTTCATAGAGCCGTATTTAAGCATATATATTTTATACTCTATGCCCTTACCTGCTGGTACAATTACTTCAATACTATCTTCTCGTATTGCATATTGTTTTGCAGGCGGTGGATTATCTGCTTCAATTGGTCTTTTAACCTCAGCACCCGAACCTGCTTTTTCCATTTTTATTAATGGAAAAACTTTTTGTGTGGTAGTGCCTAATTCGCTTGTAGTATCGGCAGCAGCATGCAGTTTGCTAAAGCCAAATATTTTGCCTGTTTTCAATGGGTCTATACCATACTCGGCAGGTAATACTGCTACTAATAATACCACTAATGCAAGCAGTACTGCAAATAATACTGCTTTTAAAATGCTTTTTTTATCTGTTGTTTGATGATTTATTTCTGACATTGTTTGTTGTTTTTAAGATGTAAAATATCCTGTTAGTTGATAGCCAATTAATACAAAACCTGCAGCCATTAAAAGGGTATTGGTAATGGTTGAAAATTTTAAAAAGCTGCTGTGCCTACGCCACAAACTGATAAGAATTAGTACAAATGTTAGAGCAATAAATTGTCCTATTTCTACACCGATGTTAAAGCCTAATAAGTTTGTAAATAATCCTTCTTTATCAAATTTGAAATCTTGCAATTTGCTGGCTAATCCAAAACCATGAAATAAGCCAAAAATTAAAACAGCGGCTTTTGTGTTGGGTTGTTTTCCAAAGCATTTTTTAAAGCCACCCAAATTATCAAAACCTTTATATACTATGGATAAGCCTATGATTGCATCAATTAAAAATGAGTTTATTGAAATATTGCTTAAAACACCAAATAACAAAGTGGCACTATGCCCAATGGTAAAAAAACTTACATACAGTAAAACTTCTTTTGGCTTGTAAAGAAAAAATATAACGCCCACTAAAAACAGTAAATGGTCGTAGCCTGTAAGCATGTGTTTTGCACCTATGTATAGAAACGGACCAAATGCTACCCCTTTATTGCCTGATAAAAATGATTGCGTTTCATCATCAACACCATGTGCAAAAACATTTACAACAGCAATAAGCAATAACACACCTATTAAAAATATATTTTTTGAGTTCATGTTTTATTTGTTTAAAAACACCTCTCTTTTAGTGTACTACAAAAGAGAGGTATTTTATTGCTTTAATTAATGTGAATGCCCATGAGCAGAGTCTGCTTTATGTTGTTCTGCTTTTGTAATACTATCAGTTTTTGGTTGCTCAACTTTGGTGTTTTCTATAGCTTTTGTTTCTGTATTTTTTGTATCGTTATTTGCGGCTTCGTTACAGGCTGCTAATATTGTTATTGCTGCAATGGCAATAATTATAATTTGTTTATGCTTCATGTTTTTTAAATTTAATTGTGTGTTTTAATTTAGATTTAGTGTTGGTGTCCATGATGAATATCGCTTTCAGAAACTTTACTGTTTCTAAATTTTGCAGTAATAGTTTTTCCTTTTACTACAGCCGAAATGGTACAATAGGTATATACATTTGCTTTTGGAACTTCTACAGCCAAAGCATTTTTTGCTTCTAACGAAATTGGATTTGTAGCAGTTGTTTTATTAAAAAAATCAAATACGGCTGTTCCTGAAACGTTTTTGTTTGATACCGTTTTTCCTTTATTGTCCAAAACATAGAAAAGGATTTTACTATCCGTTTCTACCATTTCTATTTTATAATCACCTGCATTTTGAATTACACCATTATGTGGTGCTTTTATAGTTGCTTGTTTTACTTGTGCAGTTGCAAATAAGGTAGCAGTTGCAAATAGTATGCTTAGTACAATTGATTTTATTGCTTTCATTTTATTTTTTTTTGAGTAATTACTTTTTAATTGCTTTTGGGTAACAGGATTTTTCAAACCAATTTTTGGTATAAAACATTAGTTGAAGTATTTGCTAAAAAATAGCAAATACATAACTATGCTCAATCAAAAAATGATTTGATGTTACAAATTGAGAAAATCGGGAAATTAATTAAGCTAACTTGGGCGGTTGCCAAATACTGCCAAAAGACTTGGAAGTATAATGTTGCTCTTTGTATGAGGCAACGTTTTTTGCATCAATTACAGGGGTAGTCTGTAGTGTAAATATATTTTGCTGCACCAATGCAATAGCTGTATTTAGGGAATGACAGTCCATTGTTTTAAAGGGCAAATTCTCATGGTCGTGTTTAGCATTGTCCGAATGGTTGTCGTTTTCGGTGTAATGTTTTTGCAGGAAGTCTAAAAAACTAATGTCGTGGTCTTCATCGTTTTTGTCATCGTGATGCTCTAAATAATGATGAATAAGGCTCGGCAATTTCAATAGCTGACCTATTTCTGTGTTGGCACACAAAAAGATAGACAAAAATGATATGGCGATAAGTTTTTTCAACTGATTGCAAATATAACTATAAAGTTATTGAATAGCACTATTTGCTGATATTTGATAAGGAGAAGGACGAAACCGGCTGAAATCGTTTTTTGGGTGCTGAGGTTTATTTGCCCAAATTGAAAGACTTACTGCAATGTGTTGTTAATTGAAAAATCAGTGCATTTACGCAAAGGCCGTCCGGCCTTTACGTAAACGGGCTATTTCTTTTTACCGGTTTCTTTTTGCTCCCTGCCTATCTCCAGGTCTATTGCCCCGATAATATTTTGCAGGCCGAGTTCATTGAAAAAGCCCCGGATATACTGGAGGTCGGATATATAGGGAAGGCCGGTTTTTATGTTGGGCAGCCTGCGGTACTTTTTGTATATCTCCGAGTTTTGAAGGCTGCTGTAAGGGGTGCCGGTCAACAGGTGCGCAAGCCTTGCAAGGCTGCTCACATCGGGGCCGGTGTGCGGCCCCAGCCCGAAGCCCGCCGAGAGCAGGTAATGGATGGCAAGCAGTTGCCGGGCCTTGGTAAATTCA
>JANMGS010000299.1:0-2008 GCA_031374745.1 Ferruginibacter sp.
ATTAGCAACAATGCAAACCTTAATTTTGCAACATAATATAAAACAAAAATGAACTTCTTTTAGGTAGTTAGATGGAATAGAAGCGAAAATATTTATTGTGAGACACGAACAAAGAATATTGTAGCGAAAAGCCCGTAACAAATGCCCATCATTTTTCCTATGGCTCCCGCTTCCAATAAAACTTTTTAATACCACCCACCATAATTTTACAAAACAAAAATGCCAACTCCGAAAAGTTGGCACCTGCATTATTTAATATGTGTATTTTTTACACTTCCGATTTTTTTTCTTTCTTCTTTGGCTCTTCTTTGTCTTTGTTTGTAAAAATTATCTTTTGGTTTTCTACATCCAATTCTGCTACCAACACATCGCCCGCTTTAATGTTCATATTAAGAATTTCCTCTGCTAATGGATCTTCTAAATACTTTTGAATGGCCCTGTGAAGCGGCCTTGCACCAAACTGGCTATCGTAGCCTTTATCGGCAACAAATGCTTTTGCCTCGGGTGATAGCTCCATAGAAAAACCAAGGTTGTTCAAACGCTTCATTACACCCTTCATTAAGATATCTATAATTTCAAAAATATCATCTTTGGTAAGCGAATTAAATATTACCACATCATCTATCCTGTTTAAAAACTCCGGACTAAATGTACGTTTCAATGCTTTTTCTATTACCGCTTTGTTGTTTTCATCACTATTCTCCATACGATTGGCAGTAGCAAAACCAACGCCTTCACCAAAATCCTTTAACTGACGTGCACCAATATTAGATGTCATGATGATCATCGTATTTTTAAAATCTACTTTTCTTCCAAGCCCATCGGTCAATATTCCATCATCCAATACTTGCAATAAAATATTGTAAATATCTGGATGTGCTTTTTCTATTTCATCCAATAAAATTACGCTGTAAGGCTTGCGGCGTACACGTTCTGTAAGTTGCCCACCTTCTTCATAACCTACATATCCTGGAGGCGCTCCTATTAAACGACTCACAGTAAATTTCTCCATGTACTCACTCATATCTATACGTATAAGTGCATCTTCACTATCAAACATTTGGCGGGCAAGTGTACGAGCAAGCTCGGTTTTACCCACACCAGTAGGTCCAAGAAAAATGAAAGTACCAATTGGTTTTTTAGGATCTTTTAACCCTACCCTATTTCGCTGTATGGCTTTTACCACTTTGCTTATTGCGTCCGATTGTCCTACAACAGCTCCTTTCAATTCTTCTCCCATTTTACGAAGCTTATCGGTTTCCGCTTGTACCATGCGTTTTACAGGAATGCCTGTCATCATGTGTATTACTTCTGCAATATCTTCTTCTTCAATAGGAAAACGTTTGTTCTTGCTATCTTCCTCCCAATCTATTTTTGCTTTCTCCAAATCATCTTGCAAGCGTTTTTCGGTATCTCTTAAGGAAGCTGCTTCTTCAAACTTTTGGCTTTTTACCACTTTGTTTTTTTCCAGCTTTATATCTTCAATCTTTTTCTCGAGCTCAATAATTTCTTCTGGTACGTTTATGTTTTTTATATGCTTTCTTGCACCCACCTCATCTAATACATCTATTGCTTTGTCCGGCAACAAACGATCTGTCATATAACGGTCGCTTAGTTTTACACAAGCTTCTATGGCTTCTTTGCTGTACGTTACATTGTGGTAATCTTCGTATTTGCTTTTTATGTTTGTAAGTATTTCTATAGCTTCATCTACACTTGGTTGCTCTACCAATACTTTTTGAAAACGACGATCCAACGCTCCATCTTTTTCGATGTGTTGGCGATACTCATCCAAAGTAGAAGCACCAATACATTGCAACTCTCCTCTAGCCAATGCCGGTTTTACAATATTAGATGCATCCAAAGAACCACTTGCGCCACCTGCACCTACGATGGTATGTATTTCATCTATAAATAAAATAACATCCCTGTTCTTTTCCAACTCGTTCATAATGGCTTTCATTCTTTCTTCAAACTGGCCACGGTATTTTGTACCAGCTACCAGCGC
>JANMGS010000302.1:0-3555 GCA_031374745.1 Ferruginibacter sp.
GAAGCTGATAAAAAATGGATTACAATTATACGGAGCTGCTAAGAAAGATTTATTTAAACTAAAATATGCTTATCAAATTATAAGACTTGCGCATTACAGCGAAAACTATGCGAGAGCCATAAAATATTACGACGAATTTATTCCCCAAAATAATACAGAAAGTGTTTTAAAACCACTTGCGTTAGCATTAAAGGCAGGTGCTTTATATCGTACAGGAAGTAAAAAAGAAGCAGTATATCTTTTTAGCAAAGCGTTTAATGGTACAGATGCTAAAAAAGTTTCTAATTATATAAGTTTTAATTGGGCAAAAGAGGCGGGCGTAGATAGAAACGAATACCTAAAACTTTGTAAAAATGAAAAGGAGCAAGCCAATATGTTGTCATTATTTGCAATGGGTAGTACTGCGAATGAAACGCAAACTATTGAAAAAATTTTTAGTTTAAACCCCGATAACAAAAATATAGAAACACTTGTAGCAAGAGAAATAAATAAATTTGAATCATCTTATTTTAGTCCTTTGCTTAATAAGGAAAAAGGTGGAAAATTATTTTATTATAGCTGGGAAGAGAGTGCTTCAGATAGTATGATAAGGGCAGGAAGAGTTGCAGTGGATGGATTGACGAAACTTTTAATAAAAATGAGTGAAGCACAAAATAGCAATGCTCCATTGTATACTACTACAGCTGCATATTGTGCATTGATGACAAAAGATTTTGGAAGTGCAAATAAGTATTTGGCAGTTGCAAAAAAAATGAGCCTTACAAAAAAACTAAATGACCAATGGATGCTTACCAATTTGCTGCTTGCTATCAACGAAACGAATACAATAGATGCACAAGCGGAAGAAAAAATGTTGCCTTCTATAAAATGGCTACAACAAAAAGCTATCAGTGACCCTTCTGTCAAAATTGGATGGACCGATATTCCCCAATGGAAAATTTTTTATAGAAACATAATGACTGTTGCATTGGCAAAAAAATACCATGCGCAAGCAGATGTGTATAAAGAAGCGCTGTGTGTAGGTGCTGCAGATAAAATTTATGGTAATGAAAGTAACTATGCTTCTTTGGATTTTTTACACAACGAAACAGATTTAAAAGATATAGAAAAATTGTATGCTTTAATGACCAGTAAGACTTCAAGTAATTTTGAAAGCTATTTGATAAAAAACAATACGATAACCGTAGCCCATGTAACCGATTTTGCAGGTACAGCTTACTTGCGCAATTACGATTATAAAAATGCCATTGTATGGTTACAAAAATTGGGAGCGTCTAAAAAAGATACGATATTTAAAAGTGCATTAATAGAGTTGTTAGATGATAGGATTGAAAGATTGCCAACAGAGAAAAAAACAACCTCCAAATTGTTGTTTGCACAAGAAATGCTATTGACAGAAAGCTTAGCACAAACGGATAAAGCCAATGCAGCCAAACATTATTATAAAATGGCTACCGGGCTTTACAATGTGACGTACTACGGCCATGCTTGGGAACTAGTACAATATTACAGAAGTGGAAGCGATGGATATGCAATACCAAAGGGGGCAACCGAATTTCAAAAGCAGTATTATGGCTGCTATGCTGCACACGATATGTTTAAGAAAGCCTTGGAAGCTTCTGCCGATAAAAATTTTAAAGCAAAATGTTTGTTTATGATGGCCAAGTGTGCACAAAAAGTGGTGGGCATGCCAAAGTATGAAGATTTTGGTAGCAATTATGAGCAGTATGACCAAGTTGGTAAAGATTTTTTACCAAAGTTTATGAACAATAAATATTTCCCTCAGTTAATGAAAGAGTACAGTAATACCGCATTTTACAAAGAGGCATATAGCAGGTGTAGTTATTTAAGAGATTTTGAAAAAAGAAAACAATAAATATTGAAAGCAGTCCTACAAAGAGTTTCCTCAGCATCTGTAACAGTAGATGCTCAAATAATTTCTTCCATAGGCAATGGATTACTAGCGCTTGTAGGTATAGAAGATGCAGATACCAATGAAGATATTGAATGGCTTAGTAACAAGATAGTAAACCTCCGGATTTTTGATGATGAAAATAAAGTACCCAATTTGTCTGTAAAAGATATTGATGGTGAAATTTTATTGGTGAGCCAATTTACACTACAAGCATCTACCAAAAAGGGGAATAGGCCATCTTATATAAAAGCGGCCAAACCCATTATAGCCATTCCTTTGTACGAAAAATTTATTAATCAATTGGAAATTGATTTGGCAAAAAAAATTGTCACCGGAATATTTGGAGCAGATATGAAAGTGAGTTTAATAAATGATGGCCCACTCACCATAATTATAGATACAAAAAATAGAGAATAATATGAACGAAATTACTTTAGCTCAAGCACAACAAAAAGTGGATGAATGGATAAAAACCTACGGTGTAAAATATTTTGGGGAGCTTACCAACCTTGGTATTTTAATGGAGGAAGTGGGAGAGTTAGCTCGTTTAATGGTGAGAACATATGGCGAACAATCATTTAAAGAGACAGATAAGGGAAAAGATTTAGGGGATGAAATGGCAGATATATTGTGGGTACTCATTTGCATTGCAAACCAAACTGGTGTTAATCTTACCGAAGCCTTGCAAAAAAACTTTGAGAAAAAAACCAGCAGGGATGCCAATCGGCATATTAATAACGAAAAGTTGCAATAGTATTTACCAACCCGAAAATTTGAATCAGTAATTTTGTACAAATATTATTTATGAACCGCATAACATTTCTTTTTCTATTTATTTTTTCAAATACCCTTTTATTTGCACAACAAAGTAAACTGGTAAGTGGCCCATGGGCAGGCAATGTGGGCTTGCGTATGGCTACCATTTGGGCAGAAGTATCTCCCGAGGTAAAGAAAGTGTCTGTAAAATATTACGCTAGCAACAATGCTAAAAAAGTATATGTAAAAATTTTTAAAGGAGCATTGGGCAAAGATTTTAATCCGCTGAAAATTGAATTAAATGGATTGGATTTTAATACAACGTATAATTACAGTTTGTTTATAGACGATAAAGAAGTACCTGTTGGCTTTTCAACAAAATTCACCACCCAAGATTTGTGGCAATGGAGAAAACCTGCACCTGATTTTAGTTTTCTTACTGGTAGCTGTGCATACTTTAATGAGCCAATATTCGACAGGCCCGGAAAGCCTTATGGCAGCGACTCTTCTATTTTTGAAACAATGGCAAATACGCCCGCAGCCTTTCAAGTATGGATGGGCGATAAATGGTACACAAGGGAAGTAGACTTTGAATCGGCATGGGGATTAAACTACCGAGCATCGCACGATCGTTCCTATAAAGTGTTGCAAAAATTTATGGCAGCAATGCCGCAATATGCCATATGGGATGACCACGATTATGGACCCAATGATGCAGGAAAGAGTTATATTTTTAAAAATGAAAGTAGGGATGTATTTAAGAATTATTCGCTCAATTCCAGTTATGGCGAAGATGGAAAAGGCATATATACAATACTAAGTTACAGCGATGTTGATTTGTTTCTTACAGATGATAGGCATTTTATCCTCGCTTCTAAAATACC
>JANMGS010000369.1:0-3153 GCA_031374745.1 Ferruginibacter sp.
TGACAATTATATGTTGTAAAAGGCTAATTATTGCTTACCGATCCGCCACTACTTTCGTTTTTCTTTATAGATGCGGCGCCACCTGTATGTATAATATTGGAACCACTACTTGCCGATGCATCCAAACTTACACTTGCAAAAACTTTAATTGTACTTCCACTGCTTGCTTCGACATTTACAGTTTCGGCTTTCAAAGATTCTAAATCCAAAGTGCTTCCACTACTCGCATTTGCCTTAATATTTTTTGCACGCCCTGATAATATTATGCTAGAACCACTACTTGCATTTAAGTCTACCGTAGGGGTTTCTACTTGCATTGTAATTTTTCCTGAACTACTTGCTTTTAAATCAATCCGCTCCATATTAGAAATAACTGTTTTTCCATCTATTTGTGCAGCTGAAGATGCTGTTAAGCTTGTAATGTCAGGTGTAGTAACATGTACTTTTATCGTAGCATTTCTCAAGCTGACATTATTTTTTAGCTTAATGCTTAATTTCCCTTCTTCGCTACTCACCGTTTCTATATCTGAAATGAGATTGTCGTCTGCTTCTACTACTACCGAAGTTTGAATGCCCAATTGAACATCAACCTCTATAGCTTGTGAAACACTAATTTTATTAAATGGCGCAGTATTTCTTTTTTCCGTTATTATTTTTCCGCTACCCGATTTTGAATAATTACATGCAGTTGATGTAATGATAACTAATAATAAAGCAATGTATTTCATATGAAGAAAATTTATAAAAGTGCAATTTATTGTTTTAATGCTTAATAATAAATACCGTATATCAATTTTGTCTAAAATAATCATCAACCAAACTTTTTATGCCTTTTTTTTCTACTTACTTTCGTGGCTGTAATGATAAAAATTATTTACCCAGATCAAAAACCGGCTATAAAGTCTGAAAATGGAAAAGAATATATTTTCTGCATTATCCGTAAGCGCTGGTTTGTAATAACGCCTGAAGAGTGGGTTAGACAAAACTTTTTACTTTACTTAATACATACATTACAATTCCCTGCCGCTTTAATTTCTGCTGAAAAGCAATTAACCATAAATGAAGTAAAGAAAAGATTTGATATTGTAGTTTACCAAGCCGCTTCCCCCTATATAATTGTAGAATGCAAGGAAATGAATGTAGCATTATCGGAAAGTACCATCCGGCAAGTACTAAATTACAACGCTGCTATTCAAGCGCATTGTATTGTTGTAACCAATGGTTCTTATTGTGCCGCCTTTGTAAAAGAAGATGATAAATTTATAGAAATTTTTGAAATACCCCTACCTATAAAGCAATAGTTTAAAAGCCATCTGTTTTTATTGGTTTCTATTTTTCATTCATTTTTCTAAAAGTAAGGTTTACCCTTGGGGTCTTTATCTTAGCAGATTTGGTAAGCCTATGCAACCAATTTGTTTGTGTTGTGTCCATCATTGCAAGTAAGCTGCCATTTTCTAATAAAATGGATATTGTTTGTCCTGATTTTTTATGTTTGAACATAAATTTTCGTTCTGCACCAAAACTGAATGAAGCAATGCAACCGTCTTTTGCCAATTCCTTCTCATCGTCGCTGTGCCAGGCCATTGCTTCATCTCCATTATGATATAAATTGAGTAAACAAGCGTTGTAGGTTGCATTTGTTTTTTCTTCTGCAAGTTTTTTTAATTCAAGCAATTCTTTTGTCCAAGGCAAAGCGTGCTTGGTAGTATTCGAATAAGTATATGGATATGCTTTATCTCCATACCACGCTGCTTTTCTTTTGGTGATAATATGTTTACCAAAAATGATTGCTTCATCATTTTTCCATTCAATATTGTTAAACAATAAATCTGTGTAAGTGTTGGCTATGTTGGGCTCTACAATTTTACCATAATAAATTACTTTACCATCGCAAGGCAAGATGTTATGATCTATTGCGGTATTGAATAAATCCATATCTAAATCTTTAATAAAATGATAATTAATATCCTGCCACTTTTACGGCTTCCCACCCTAATATAGCTGTTTTCCTTTTTGCTCCCCACATGTATTGTCCAAAAATACCTGTAGATTGAATAACCCTGTGACAAGGTATTAAAAAAGCTACCGGATTATCGCCAATGGCAGTGCCCACTGCACGGGCGGCTTTTGGATTGTTTATTTTTTTGGCAATGGCTCCATAGGTAGTCAATTGTCCTATTGGTAAAGTAAGCAATGTTTCCCAAACCTTTAATTGGAAATCTGTTCCCTTTAGATGAAGCTTCATGCTTTCCACCATAGTAAAGTCGCACTTATATATACTTGCGATATTTTGGTGCTGCTGGTTTTCTTTCTGCTCTAAACTTGCTTTTGGAAATGTATTTTTTAAAATGGAAATAGCCTCCGATTGATCATTATAAAACGCAATATGGCAAATCCCTTTTGAGGTAGACGCAATAAGTATATTTCCAAAAATTGTTTCAGCAAAACTGTATTGGATATGCAAGTTCACTCCACCATTTTTATATTCTCCTGGTGTCATCCCTTCTATGTTTATAAATAAATCGTGTAACCTACTCGTTCCCGACAATCCCGTTTGTATGGCAGTATCAAACAAACTAGCTTGTTCGTTTCTCAATTTATTTTTTGCATAATTGATAGAAATATATTGTATAAATTTCTTTGGACTTACTCCTGCCCAATCGGTAAACATTTTTTGGAAATGAAAAGGGCTAAGATGCACATGTTGTGCAATTTCTTCTAGCGATGGTTGATTGATAAAATTATTTTTTAGATAATCAATCGCTTCTGCAATTCTGTTAAAGTCAATTTGCTTTTGTTCGTTCATTATACATGGTTATTTGCAAATGTACTTATGACTTTATGATGAAACAACCCGAAACTGGCGGGATACTCAATACAATTTGAGCAATCTTGTTATGCCACAAAAGTAGCAATCGAAATGCAGTAGTTTTTTTGTTGTAACTAATTTTTAATGTTCGTTTACTTAATCTTAAACCCATTAGCTGTAGCAAAACTTCTTTGCGAAGCTTGAATTCTATTTGTAACCCTTTGTCGATCTGCAACGATTTTTTGAAGCTTTACAACAACTTTATTTCTTTCCTCTTCGTTTGGAGCGCTGCCAAATTCCCTGTAAGTTGTATAGACACTTTTCATAAACTCGAAGTACTTAAT
>JANMGS010000162.1:0-2882 GCA_031374745.1 Ferruginibacter sp.
CTGGTCTTTTGGTGCAACCAATTATTGGTTATTTGAGCGATAGAACTTGGCATCCATATTGGGGTAGGAGAAGACCCTATTTTTTTATTGGTGCCATACTTGCCACGCTGGCTTTGTTTATAATGCCCAACTCATCGGCCCTGTGGATTGCAGGAGGTATGTTGTGGGTGTTGGATGCTTCCATTAATATTTCTATGGAGCCTTTTAGGGCTTTTGTGGGCGATAAATTAAATGCAAAGCAACGTACCAGCGGCTTTGCTATGCAAAGTTTCTTTATAGGTATTGGATCTGTAATTGCAGCTTTATTGCCGTGGGTATTTGCCAATTGGTTTGGTATAAGTAAAACCGCAGATGTTGGTGAAATTCCCGATTCTGTTAAATATTCATTTTACTTTGGCGGCATAGCATTTTTTGCTGCAGTAATGTACACGGTATTCACCACCAAAGAATTTCCGCCAGAAAGTATAGAGCAATTTAAAAAAGAAAAAAAGGAAACTACTTTTAACGATGCACTAAAAGAAACATTTGGTGGCATTCTTAAAATGCCCAAAACCATGAAGCAATTGGCCATTGTACAATTTTTTACATGGTTTGCCTTGTTTGCTATGTGGATATATGCTACCAATGCAGTTACGGCCAATAAGTACAATATGAAAGTAGATAAAAGTATTTTGGCTGCAATGGAAGCGGGAAAAAATGCAGATTCAGTTGATATTGCTACAAAAATAGCATCGATAAGAGCTAGTAATAACAATGAAAACAAAAACTTGTTAAACGATTATCTCAAAAAACAAAAAACAATCCAATCTTTAACCAATGATTTTGCAGAAATAAAACAGTTTAGGGCAGATCAAAATCCTACAACCATATCTGTAAATTTGGCTAATTATTTTTCTGATAGTTTGAATACGGCCACAACTACAGCACAAAAAGCGGAACTTAAGCGTGTACAAATAGAATACAATACGGGTGCCGATTGGCTCGGCGTATGCTCATCTGTACGAAATGGAATGGCGGCTATTTTTGCATTTATTATTCCATTGATAGCTTTTCGTACCAACAGGAAAATTACCCACATGATTTGTTTGATCATTGGCGGTTTGGGATTGATATCCATCTATTTCATAACGAATCCTACTTTTATTATTGTATCTATGGGCATGGTTGGTATAGCTTGGGCAAGTATTTTATCGATGCCTTACGCCATGTTATCCAATGCGCTTCCACCCAATAAAATGGGCTACTTTATGGGGGTATTTAACTTTTTTATTGTGATACCACAAATTGTTGCAGCAAGTATTTTGGGCTTTCTTACCATAAAATTTTTTCATGCCAATACGTTAAATACCATTGTGCTGGGTGGTGTTTCTATGATTGTAGCAGGGTTGCTTACTTTAACGGTAAACGATGCAGATGATGTGTAAAAAAGTTTGATTGCAAATTATTTTATAGCCTGGATTAGTAAACTGTTAAATGGATTTATATTTTTTTACAAATTAAACCAAAAGTCGTAAACAAATATTTTCGGAAAGTTGACCATTAAACAAAAATTAGAAAGTGTTTATTGGGTTAATTCTTTTTTTTAGTGCGTTTTAAAAATTTCAGTTTTTACGTTTACTATTTTTCAAATCGCATTTATATTTTTTTGCTTAAAAGCTTTATCGTTGAAAAAGCGCTACTTTTGTATACGATTGTTTTTATATGCACAAAGGTGACCACTTTAACGCTGAATATATACATGAACTTCAACAACGCATAGCTGAATATGAGGATACTGTTGCTTATAAGAAACTGTTTTTCCTTTTCTTTTTACCACTAAAAAACTTTTCTTACGCTATTTTAAAATCCAAGGAATCTGCTGAAGAAGTGGTATCCGATGTATTTATAGAAATTTGGGCACGCAGAAAACAACTTCTCGAAATACAGGATTTGAAGATGTACATTTATATAAGTGTTCGAAATGCATCGCTTAGGCACTTGCAGCAAACTAAAAAAACCAAAACCCTTTCGCTGGATGATGTAGCGGTAACTTTTGCATCAGCAGATCTTGATGCAGTGGATACCATCATAAGTAAAGAATTGGTTCATAAAATTGAATTGGCCATTGAGCAGCTTCCACCTCAATGTAAAATTATTTTTAAATTGGCCAAGGAAGATAAGCTAAAGTATAAAGAGATTGCCCAATTACTTTCTATTAGTATAAAAACCATCGATAACCAACTTTCAACCGCACTTAAAAAAATAGCTTCTGTATTAAACTTGCCTATAAAAAAGTCAATCTAAAAATAAATTTTATTTTTTCATTAATCTTATAGGGGAATTTTATTTCTTTTGTCTCTACTAATAAGTAACATTATGCAAAGAGACAGAATTTGGACGTTAATGTCCCGTAAACTATCGGGGGAAGCTACGCAAGCAGAATTGCTTGAGCTAGATTATTTAATTAAGCTTAATCCTGAAACTGATATACCTACCCAGTTTGTAAACGAATATTGGGCAATACCTATTGAAAATGACCAGGAATTTTTAGAAGCTACCTTTCACCAACATACCGAAAGGTTGAAAGATAAAGGTTATCATTTAAATGCCGAGTTATCAGAAACAGGGTCTTTTAGCTACGAAAGTTCGGAAGGAAACAAGAATTCCAGAACGATGATTTTGTTTGGTTCTGCAATTTTGTTGATTGTAGCCGTAATATTTGGCTCATTTTATTACAATAAAACTTTTGCACCGCTACAAAACCAACCTGTTGCAAAAAGTGAAATAAGTACAAAAAATGGTTCTCGTACCAAAGTTCAATTACCCGATGGAACATCCGTATGGCTAAACAGCAGCAGCAAATTAACCTACGATAATCAAAATTTTGGCGATAAAATCAGGGA
>JANMGS010000417.1:0-6483 GCA_031374745.1 Ferruginibacter sp.
TGACAATGCATATTGCTACTTGCCTACACAAGGCAATATTTGGGTGCTCAAGGGTAGCATACCTGTAGGTGAGCAAAAATTTGCGATAGCTGCTGCTGATAATGAGCCCGCAAAAACCATGCTATCCGATTTATCCTTTTCGCTAAAACAAAAAGGTATAAAAACAAATGGGATGCAAGATTATAAAACAGAACTTACAAAACCTTACACTGAAATTATTGATGAAAGGCAGTTCATAAATTTATACATACATTATTCTCCCACACTAGATTCTATTATTTATTGGTTTAATAAAAAAAGTATAAACCTGTATGGCGAAGCTTTGATAAAAACAATGGGCAGTAAAGCAAAAGCAAATGCAGATAGTGGTGTGGCAGTTATAAAATCTTATTGGACTACAAAAAATATTGATAAAAACGAATTAAATATTTTTGATGGCTCGGGCCTATCGCCATTGAATCGTGTAACCACCCATGCGCAAGTAGAAATCTTAAAATACGCAGCAACAAAAGATTGGTACAAATATTTTTTGCAATCACTCCCACTCTACAATGGAATGACCATGAAGAGTGGAACCATTAGCAATGTAAAAGCATTTTGTGGCTACCATACTGCTAAAGATGGCAACAGTTATATCTTTTCTTTTTTAGTAAATAATTACAATGGCAAATCTAGTGAGGTGACCAGTAAAATGTTTAAGGTATTAGATGTGTTGAAATAATACCAATGAATTTTATTGTTACAGCAATGAGGGTTTACCGGAACCAAACGCCAATAGCTTTGGATGAATTTTTTTCACCCCAAATGATTTTAGTTCAAAATTAATTTGTTAGTTAATACATAACTATTTAATAAAATTAACCAACTTTCTAATTCTTATCCAAATAAAACTCAAATGTATCCCCTCTCAATCCGATACGCATTGCTTCTAAAGCTATCATTTCAGATGGCGCTATATTGCCTAAGTTTACATTGCAACCTATCAATTCTAAAAAGTACAATTGCTGAGCTTTTTGCGGGGCTTCCCATAATATTTTTTCGGCTGGTATTTGGGTAAGAATTTCTTGTACCAAGCCTTCACGAACTTCGCCACTACCTCTGTATATGCCTACATTACCTGCTTCCCTTGCTTCTGCAATCACATAAGTTGCACCTGCGCTCAGTTCTGCACTCATCAATTCTATCCACTTGTATGGTGGAATTATATGAGCCGCATCTTTACTGCCCACTTCACTAAATATTTTAAAATGCTTTGCCAGCTTTTCAATATAGCCGCATTTTTCTGCATGCGGAATGGTTATTGATCCATCGCTCACTTCCATGGTGGTTACACCAAAATCTCTGCACATGGTCACATAATCATCCATTTGGTTACGAATAAGAAACGCTTCAAATAAAGTACCTCCAAAATATACTGGCACATTGTACTCGGCGTATACTGCTAACTTATCTCTTAAGTTTGGTGTTACAAATGCAGTACCAAAACCTAATTTTACAATATCTGTATGGGGTGCTGCCACACTCATAAAATTTTTGGCTTCTTGCACACTCAAGCCTTTATCCATTACCATTGTTAGTCCATTCGTACGTGGTTGTGCTGTACGCTCTGGCATCTGAGAAAGATTAAAATTCATGTAATTCTTTTTATAACTGACAGTTAAATTTGAGTGCAAATATACCCAAAAAAAATAAATGGGATTTTTCTGGCTTTTTTGGGCTGTATGCAGCGAATATTTTTCTTAAAGGCTGCTTTTTTTCTTGTACCGGGCAATAATTTCTACTACCTGCCTATGTTTGAGAATAGAAGGATTCAACTGAATAAATTTCTTAATTAATTTAGGGTTTATAGCCATTCCATTTTCTAGTTGCAATGCTGCCTCTTTAAATTGCCCATCAGCAAAAAGAAAAATACTTTGATAAAATAAAAAAATGGGTTTTCTATCTGTTTGTTCATAGGCAAACTGTGCGTACTCAATGCCTTCTGTAACATATTCTGCGTGCAACAAGCATTTAAGAAGCTCGGTCCACCCACTAATATTCTTGGGCCTAATACGCACAACATTTCCAAAACATGCCAGCGCCTCGTCTATATTATTCATTTGCAAATAACACTGTCCAAGAGCTAGGTTGTAATCTGGTTGCATCCGATTTGTACGAAGAGATAAATTAAGACATTTTATGGCACTTTGCCACGCTCCTTCATTCATGTAAGTAGTAGCAATTTTGTAATGCATGCGACTATCTTCGGCATCTATGTGGCTTGCTTTTTTGTAGTAGAACCTGGCTTGTGCATAATTTTCCATCCTATCATAACAATGACCAATGGCTTCATACACCAAGGCTTCGGGTATAGAAAGTTCCAGTACCTTTTGCAAAGATTCGATAGCATCTTTATAATTTCTCAACCTCAAATATGCATCGCCCATATTGCGATGCGCATTTTCAAATTTTTCGTTGATGGCAATCACGTATCCATAAGCATCTATTGCTTTCTCGTGTAATTTTATACCTTGATAGGCAGCACCTAGGTTAAACCAAGCGAGCTCATTAAATGGTTGTTCTTCAATAATTTCTTTGTGGAGGATAATACTCTCTTCATTTCGACCAGTAAAGTCTGTCCAAAAACAAATTTTGTACAATGCTTCTTCATTGGCAGGGTCCTGCTTTAAGATAAGTACCAAACAATCGAAAACTTTCTCAAAATTTTCATAATCATCATATACATCTGAGAGCTCAAAAAGCAAATCTAACTTTTCGTCTCCTTCAAATGTTTCAATAGCACTTTCTAATACCTCGGCAGCTTTTGCTTGCATATCCAATGCCAGATAGGCATCTGTTTTTAAGATATAAAGATCAGAATCTGAGCTATCTAAAACCTCCGCTTCGTCTAATAAATCCAAAGCCTCCCCATAATTTTTTGTAACAATGAGTAAATTAGCTTTTAATAGCATTAAAGGAGCTGTATTGGGATATTGATTGATGGCATAATCACAAACAGTAAGCGCCTCTTGTAGTTTGTCTTTTTCATCAAAATATTCTATAAGTCTTTCAAAACCTTCTTGCTCAATAAAGGAGTTGGGTCTGCCAGCACGCAAATTGTCATATTGTGCCAATAATTCTTTTAGCTCTTCCCTGTCTTGTCTATACCTATCATTTCTCATAAAGTACTCCTCCTTAACTGTAATTTAGTTAATTTTTGAATATTTATGCATTGTTAAAAAAATAATTTAACTATTACACAACATTTGGCATAATAATTCGTCTTATATTTAGAAAATATATTACATTTGCTTTAACAGTAACAAATGAAAAAAACGCTTCGCATATTATTTTTAACAACAATCCTAATGGGACAGTTGTTTACGTCTTTTGCGGACAGAGGTATAGGTAAAAAGAAGGCTAAAGTTGTTCTTAATATCAAAATGCCTGTTTCTTTTCAATCCTCTTTAAATTTTAATCTCCGTAATGGTCTTAAGTACACCGGATCATTAATTAGTTCTACACCTAAGACCTACAGTTCCAATGCTCTTATTACCTATCAAAAGGGCAATAGCATATACATTCTGCCATACAAACAAAAATTGTTGGTTGCAGATGTTAAACAAGGATATACCGGTACAAAGCTTATTATTAAGATTCGCTAGAATTATTCTTTTCCCACTTAGTATTTTTTTATTGGCTTTACTTTCTATCGGATAATTGATTTTTATTTAGCGCTCGCAATTCTTTTAATATAATATGACTGTGACTCTTGGTTATAAAAACCTACATAAGTATTTTCCTTGTTCTTAAAAATAGACAAAGCTGTGCAACTGGTCAACAATAGCTTGTCGTATTCTTCTTGCAATAAAATAGCTACTGGCTTTAAACTGAAATTACTTTCATTTTTTGTTACTTGTAATGTTTGTGCATCTAAGTAGCTTTTAAAATTTACATCTTTTGAATAATAAGTATAGCTAGATGCACTACCTCCAAAAGTAAAGCCAATAAAAAAACCACCAGGGCTAGGAAACATACTTAAAGGCATTAGAGCGCCACCTGCCGCTCTGATCTTGGATACAGCCACTCCAAACTCAATATTACCTTGGTCATTTTTGTTCATTTCAAAAATGATATTTTCTTCCTTCATTGCCCTCTTAAAAAATTCTTTGGAAGAAATCTCCTTACCTTTTCTATTTACCAGTGGTCCACTACTAAAATCAATATTTCCGTTTTTAGGTACTTTAAACTTGTTTATCAATTTACCATTTTCGTAATCATAAAATGTTATTGTTAGTTCATCTTTATAAATATATCCATTTACCAATATGTTATTATACAAAAATGAATTATATATTGCTGTCTCATAAAACGATGGTTTTGCAGCAGTATATTGTTGATAAAAAACTTTGTTCTTCACCACACCAGTTAGCAATGAAACTTCCGTAATGTAAGTTGCATCCAATTTGTCAGATGAAATAAATACCGTATTGCCTTTGATGTAAATTTTATTTTTGCTTATCAATTTTTCGAGCGCCCTATCATCCTCTCTTATGATAGAAACATTTTCAAACTGTTTAGCTAAAGTTGTACTGGTATTTATGAAATCAAAATTTACAATAATGGTATCTAAAGTTGTTCCATTATTTTTGGCATTGGTAATAAATTTTAATTTATCCGCATTTTTTTCAGCTATTATTACACAAAAAATATTACTGGTTGCAAATGCCTCTACCAATGTTTCCTTCCTCTTCAGTTCAAAATTTTGTACCCTTTTCTCTTCTTGTTTGTTGTAGTCAATTTCATTTACAAAGAAATACTTATTGTCTGTGTTGTAAATATTAAATTCCTTGTTATTGATTGCAACCAGTTGTAAATTATCAAATCTTTCATAAGGAAAATCTGTGTACATCCCCCTTATTGTTGAAAAATGGTTTAACGTTTTCCAATTGCTATCGATGATTATTCTTTCAATAGATTTGTTATCTACAAGTGTTAGGTGGAGGTTTCCATTTTGCTCATCATATACAGAAAAAGAAGTAAAGGCCTTTGGTTGAAAACCATTTTTAAACTTCTTTTTGTAGGTATAAACAGTGTCTTGTGCTTGTACATGTAAAACAAAAAATGAAAGGAGAAAACCCGATAAAATATATTTCATAAACGAGTAATAATAAATAGATACAAGTTGTTTTATTCCCCTTTTTTCAATTGTTGGTTCTCCTCATAAGTCATTATTCTAAATCCAGTTTTAGGAGCATCAAATTTATTTATAGCAATGGATTCGGCCTCATACTTGGCCAAAGTATATTTAAAAACTAGGTTGCCAGATTGCAGTTCGTATTGAACAGGTAAACCTCGCAATTGTGGAAATGCATTGTTATACGTTTTATTTAAAACCTGTATTGTTGGATCAAAATAAACTGTGTAGCTTTTACCATCAGCACTGGTTGCCGTTGCCTTTTTACATGTATAACCTGCTATCGATATTGTAGCATTTTCATCAATTTTAAAATCAAGGGATTTATTTATTTTATTCTTTTGATTCCAATTGTCTGCATTGGTAGTAATCATTAGCTTTTGGCCACTGTACTCTTTCAATATAAAACCTTTGCCAGCTTTGCTATCATAAACGGTGGTTTCAGAACCAATAGAACTGTTCATTTCTGTACGACTTATATCCTTAGAAAGAAACAAAGAAAGTACAGCGCCATTAAGACCACCGGATATTTGCTTTTCCCCGTTGGCACTTTCAATAGAAATATTGTAATTAATTATGCCTTCACTCAATATTTTTTGCGAAAAAGTATTTGAAGTAAAAACAAAAAATGCGAAAAAGAATGCATTGTAAAATTTAGTGCTCATGTTCATTATTTGGATATAAAGATAGTAAAATACGTGCCGAAATACGATTTGAAACGTTAAAGAAAAAGCTGCACCTTTTATGATGCAGCTTCGTAACATATTTTTAACTAAAATTAGTTTTTATTGGTCTTGTTTTTCAGTTCTTGCAACTTTCGTTGGCTTTCTTGCATAGCTGCAACTTTTTCTGCAATCTTAGAAGTCTTTTGAGGTTTCTTTCGATTTTCATTTATTTGCGCCAAAATCTTTTCGTGGTTTATTACATATTTCTGTATGAATATTTGTAACAAAAGGGTGATGGTGTTGGAAACAGTATAATACCAGGTAAGTGCTGCCGGAAGATTATTAAAAACACCCAACAAGAGCACAGGGAAAATATAAGGCATATACTTCATTACCGGGTTGCTATTGTCCTGCATAGAACTCATGCTGTAAATAGAAATAAGCATGCTGGTAATAACAGCAGTCAATGTAAACAAGCTTACGTGATCTCCATAAAAAGGAATACTAAAGGGCAGCTTCAAAATGGAATCATACGCAGCAAGGTCATTTGCCCATAGGAAATTTTTACCCCGTAAATCAATATTACTTTGAAAGAAATAGTACAACGACATAAAGATGGGTATCTGCAACAACGCTGGTAAG